>VGDJ01000142.1 GCA_016869775.1 Alphaproteobacteria bacterium | reverse complement strand
AACCCATGATATTATTCGCTTATCTTGGAGTGTTATTAACAATCTTCGATAACGTGTTTTTAGGAGATGCAAAATTCACAACACCTAGTGATACCACAGAAACAAAACTTGTCCAATCATTACCAAAAATTGATTGCACTGATAATGAACATATAAAACCCAGTGAAACCAGCATCTATTGCATTTTTCAATTTGGTAAATTCAAAAAATATACCGGTTTAGAAGTTTTTAATTTGGCGATTCCAGTTTTGATGGATTTAAACAAGGAAAAAATCAATACCATTATCAAAGCCGCCATAATCTTATTCGTTTTTTATCAATTTCTCGATAAAATAACTTATTTAGCTAAGAAATTAGTTGGTGGAACTGAGTTAAAACCTGATGCTATGCCAAATATTCAAGACAAATTAAAGAAATTTGCTCGTGGTGTTCAAAGGCGCGCTCTAAATGCTTCTATAAAAATTGCGACTAAGGGCCCAAGCACAGTTGCGCGAAAGGCTCTAAGTGGTGGAAGTGAGTTAACAAAACTCCCAGATCAGCAAGCTTCAGATTCTGCTGGAACGATTAGCACATCTCCTCCAGCTCAAGATAGCGCTGGAAGCAACCAATCAAACCCATAAATTAAATTGAACAAAGGTTCTTAATTTTTCAAAAAATCTTTATCACGCTTTTTTCGATGCGTCATTATTGCAAAACGGTGTGCCTCATCTCGAAGTCTTTGTAAGTAGTGCATGATAGGTGAATTTTTTTCAAGCGTAAAAGATTCTTTGCCAACTTGGTGAAAAAATTCTTCTCCAGCATTGCGATTCTTACCTTTTGACATGCAAACAAACGGGGTTTTTATTCCAAGATTTTCAAATATTTCTGATGCCGAACTCAACTGACCCTTGCCACCATCAATAATTATAAAATCAGGTAAATCTTTCTTTTGGAGTTTAGAAAATCTTCTGAATAAAACTTGCTTTAACATTTGTGTATCGTCAGCTGGAAATTTTGTATGGCCATCAGCTATTTCGTTTTTGATATTAAACTTACGATAACCACTTTTAATAAAACCATCTGCACCAGCTGTTATCATTGCTCCAACTGCATTATCAAAACTTGTATGACTATTATCATAAACCTCAATTCGCTGAGGAACTTTGGCTAAATCAAAAAGTTTTTTTAATTCGAGCAATAATTTTTTTGTGCTTAAGTTGTGAGAAATTTTCTGATCGAGAATTTGCCAAGCAATTTTTTGATTATCTTTAACTAAATTGAATTTATCCCCTTGTTTTGGGATAATAATTTCAATTTTTTTCTTAATTATTGCGCATAAATATTGCTCTAACAATTCCTTATCTGCAACTTCTCTGTCAATTATCAGTTGAGCAGGCGGATTTTCAGACAAATAAAATTGACCAATAAAACCACTCAAAACTTCGGCGACATTAGTATCATTTTCAATTTCATAAAAATATGGTCGAGCGCCGTAATTTTGGCCCAGTCGATAAAATGAAATGTAAATACAAACTTTGCTATTAATTTCTGAAGCCACAATCACATCAATATTTTTAGCGTGATCAAAATTTATATTTTGCTTAGTCTGAATCGAGTCAAGAGATTTGATTTTATCACGAAGAATCAATGCTTTTTCATATTCCATTTTTTTACTTAAATCTAACATTTGCTGGCGAAATATTTCTTGCACTTGTTGCGATTTTCCAGTCAAAACATCAACTGAATTTTTAACATTTTCAGCATAGTCTGAGGCCGAAATATATCCTACACAAGGCGCACTGCATTTTTTAATTTGATATTCTAAGCATGGTTTGGTGCGTATTTTAAATTCTTGATCTGAACAGCTTCTGAGCTGAAAATTTTTACGAATAATTTCGATAGTTCTATTGACATCGCCAGCGTAAACATATGGCCCAAAATACTGCCCTTTATTATTCTTTAGACCACGATATTTGCTGATCTGGGGAAATCTGTGATTTGAAATCAAAATTTGCGGAAAAGTTTTATCATCCTTTAGCAAAATATTAAAATTGGGAGAAAGTTTTTTGATTAAATTATGCTCTAATAATAGCGCCTCGACTTCGGATTTAGTTATAATATATTCAACTTTATGAGCCAAAGTTATCATCCGAATAATGCGATTCGATAATGAATTTTTATTCATATAGCTCGAAACCCGCTTGAAAAGATTTTTAGCTTTTCCGACGTACAAAACCGTTTCTTTGCTATCGATAAATTTATAAACACCGCTTGATTTTGGAATATTGGGTAATTGCGATTTTATTATATCGAATGGCATTTTG
Source organism: Alphaproteobacteria bacterium (assembly GCA_016869775.1). Classification (GTDB taxonomy): domain Bacteria; phylum Pseudomonadota; class Alphaproteobacteria; order Rickettsiales; family UBA1997; genus CAILUF01. The sequence goes on along the minus strand of VGDJ01000142.1, from coordinate 614 downwards.
GATTTGAAAAAAACTAATTGAAAATTTTATTATAAAACTGATACTAAATAATCATGTTTTTAAAACAAATCTTTTACATAAATCCTCACCCTCTAAAAAATGGTCATCAAAACTGAGCAACTTGCTGAAATTAATCAATTAAGACTCCAAAAAAATTCTACTTTGCGCCCAGTTTCCCCCGAACTTGAAGAAGTTTTATACAAACCATTTGAAGTACTTGATCATGGTTTTGTTCGAGTAGTTGATTATATGGGCAACGATTCATCAGTTGTTCAATCAGCTCGAGTTTCGTACGGTGCCGGCACCAAAAAAGTCAATGCTGACTTGGCATTAATTAATTACTTAATGGCCCATCGACACACTACACCATTCGAAATGTGCGAGATAAAATTTCACATAAAATTGCCAATTTTTATTGCCCGTCAATGGATTCGTCATAGAACGGCTTCGGTAAACGAATATTCTGCACGCTACTCAATTATGGAAGACGAGTTTTATATCCCTAAAGGCCAACATCTCTCTTCGCAATCAAAAATCAATCATCAAGGACGCGATGAAACAAAAATTCTAAATGAAGCTGAACAAAAAAAAGTTCTAGAGATACTCAAAAAAGA
>VGDJ01000141.1 GCA_016869775.1 Alphaproteobacteria bacterium | reverse complement strand
AATCTACCTTGCTACGCATGTTTTAACACTAATATCGTTGATGAAAAATTTGAATTACCTCTAAATGAAAAAGGTATTTTAGGGGCAGTTGCCGGCATAATTGGCGCTATGCAAGCGACCTATGCTATAAAAGAAATTTTGCAAATTGGCGCTGATATTTCCAGAAAAATTTTAATTTACGATTTTCTTAAAAATGACTTGCGTTTAGTAAAATTAAACAAAAATCACTTTTGCGAAATTTGTGGCGAAATTTGATAATTTTAAAATTTTTGTTTCTAAAATTTAAATATAAAATAAAGTTTTTATTAAAATTACTTTAATTTTTTAACTATTTTTAATTTAGTTATGATTACAAATGAATCCGAAGATTTTGAAATAACATCAGAAGATGAATTAGAAACCAATTCTCAAGAGTTTTGCGATCAGGAACATATCGCAAATATAATTCGTAAACTTAAAGAACTTCGCGATTCTAAAGAAGGACAAAACAAACTCGACTCAAAATTCGGTGCCGAACTTAAGCGTCTCAGCCCTTCAATTTTCACCTGCAACTTAAATTGTGATAAAATAAATAATGAAATGAAGGCTTATTGTGTTGATTTGCAAGTTTTGAATGAAAATGACAAGGAACTACTTAAAAAAATGCTTTTTAACTTTTGGCTCCCACCTGAAAAATTTAAAAATTTTAAGAATTTAAAATACTGCGACCATTATTACGATGGCGATTTAGAACTAAGCATTTCAGATTACAAAAAAATCACCAAATTTTTTACAAAAGAAGATTTTACTAAATCTTTAAATTTAAAGGATTTAGAAGATTATTATCCCGATTCAGACACAAATTATCCCAATTCAGTCACAAATTATCCCAATTCATCCAAAATAAATTTTAAATTTTCTCCATCCAATGAATCCAAAACTTGCATTCTTAATTCTTTTGGTTTGATTAAGATTTTTTCAGACAAGAATATAGACAGCGAAAGTCTACCCGAAGATAAAAAACTTTTTTTTAAACAAATAAAAAAAGATTATGCCACTCATAGTCTTTTGAATAAAATTGATCATTTCAAAAAAAATAAACAAAAAAAATTAACCTTTTGCAAAAAAGATCTTGATGAATTTACTAATCTATTTGACGAATTAGCTATTAAAGACACCGATCAAACAAACGCCCAAGAAAAATTAATTTTGGCTTTAGTGGATTATTTTAAAGAACCATATCCTGAGCAAGACCAAGATTTACGAGAAAGAGTGCCCAAAAATTGGTTAAAAAAAATAGATGAAAAACTTCAAGAAGAAAATTTACAAGATTTTTTATTCAACGAATCTTTTGAAATTGACAAGCAATCCTCATCAGCTTGTTTAAGTCAATTTGACAATTTATATCAATGGGCTCGCAAAACTGTTGGCCAAACTCTTGATGATTTTGCGGAACTTAATACCACACTTTCTTCTTTATTTTCTAAAAATACTACTTCTAGAGTTTGTCCGGTTAAAAGCCCAAGCCCAAAACCTGATATAAAAGATAGTTCAGCAAAAAGACTTTCACCTCCTAAAAAAACACATTTAGATAAATGAGAATTTGATAAATCAATTTTCAATGGAATAAGTCTGGTAAATTTGGGCTACCCTGTCAGACATTGACCAAGGTGATTTTAATCATGATTCAATTTTAAGATTAAAAGATAATTAAAGATTTACTTAATTAAAACTTACAGCACTCTAGATGGATCTCTCTGGGGCCCAACAACTTTTGTTCTGGGCGTAAATTCTGTTCTGGGCGTAAATTCTGTTCTGGGCGTAAATTCTGTTCTGGGCGTAAATTCTGTTCTGGGCATTTCTGTTCTGGGCGTAAATTCTGTTCCGAGTTTTAATATATTATATAATTTAGCATAATATTCTTCCAACTTATCCAGGTTTCCCATGACTCCGTATGTAGAGGCGATAGATTTGAGCGAGTAAGTATAATTTTCGCTATTAGGCGCTTTTTCTTCAATAATTTTTAGAGCGTTTTGATATGATTCTAATGCCTCTTCATATTGACCTTTTTTTTTATAAATATCTCCAATAATAATAAAAGAATCGGAGAGAATTAAACTATTTGGCTCTGCTTTTTTTTGAATATCCAAGCTTCTTTTTAAATATATCAACGCTTTATCGTCATCTTTTTTTTCCAAATATACATTACCGATATTTCCAAGATAAATTGCATGATTGGGGGAGTTAGGGGCAACTGAACTTTCAATTTGCGATGCTCTTTCAAAATAAATTAGGGCGAAATTAGATTTATTATCTTTAAGGTGAAAAAGACCCATATTGTTGAGAGTAAAAGCATGATCAACACTATTCTGGGCTTTATCTTCTATAATATTTAAGGCTTTTGAATAACAATTATAAGCAATATTGGGATTATTTAATTTTTGATAAAGATCTCCCAATTTATTTAAATTGCTAACTAATGCGAGAGGATTGGAATTCGTTTTTAACAAAAAACCTAAGGCTTTATTATAGAACACCACCCCCTCTTCAACCATATCTTTTTTTTCATAAACTCGACCAATGTTATTAAGAATATTTATGTGATTATCGTCATTTGGCGCAACAAATTCTTGAATTTTTAGGGCCTCATTGTATTTGAGCAGAGCTTCATCAAAATTGCCCTGTTTAAAAAAAACGTTACCAATATTTACAAGACAAATTGAATGATTGATGCCGTTAGGCGGATATTTTGTCAAAGCTTGGGTGTAAAATTGCAAGGCTTCCGGTAGCTGGTTTTTTTGATAAAAATCATTAGCACAGATTACTAATTTATCAGGATTTAAATCTTTTGTCATAAAAAATAATTTTAATTTTTAAAGTTCATTAAAATTTAAGGGCAAAAATTTCAGTGCAAAAAATTTAAGGGCAAAAATTTCAGGCCCAAAAAAATTTTTGAATCTTCGACTCAATAAATTTATGGGTGGCCATAAATTTATGGTCATTATTTGAGAATTATGGTGAT
>VGDJ01000140.1 GCA_016869775.1 Alphaproteobacteria bacterium | reverse complement strand
TCATTGTTGAGAATGGCATAATCCGCCACAATATTTTGATTATCGCTGTTTGTGATAGCTAATTTGCCAGAGATCTTTTGAAGTGGAAAAAGAGTTATCGACGAATGGTTTTCAAGATTAAGAGTTGTGGCGTTCTGAATTTCTGGATTATAGGTTGCAATAAAAATTCGAAAATTTTTTTGCTGTTGTAAAATTTGAAAAATCGTTGCCAAATTTTCGAAATAACGAGCGTTGCGATCGTGATTCTCGGGAATAATAAAAATATTTTGAATTTTGGTTGATTTGGTAGTTATCGGATTTTGAGCAAAAAAATCATTTACTAATTGTTGAGCATTTTTTTGACCAGATTCAGATAAGTTATTGAAGCCCGCCGGATAGCAATTGGTGTCGATGGCGCAAATTTTGTGGGAGCTATGGCGTAAATCAATCGAGTTATAAAAAAGGGCTGGGTTTCGATGAAATTGTTGTGCAAAAAAATCATCAATGGCGGATTTGTTGGATCGTAATTTTTCGGCGATGGTGTCAATAATTGTCATGCTTTAGAGTTTTTAGTTGGTAAAATTTTCGGCGTAAGATTTGGGTTTGATTTTGGATTCTTGCGGTTCGATTATTTTGAAATCAAAATTCTTTTTTGAAGCAAAATCAACCGCATCTTGCTTGTTGGCGAATTCGAATCGTAATTGGTTTTTGGTATTATCGGATGAAACCCAGTGCATAATATTATTGTTAGAGCGCGAGTTTTTTGGTTCGATTGGTTCGAGAATCCATTTTTTAGTGTTGAGATTGCCAGATTGCATGGCAGACTTGGCTTGACGATATATTAAAAATTTCATAGTTGTTAAGAAAATAGATTATAAAAATTTGAATATCAGTTATGTTGAAATAAAAATGTCGGTAGTGCAAATATCTTCATCTTGATTAATGTTTTCATTATGGCGGGAGGTTTTTTAAATAGAAGTTTTTTTAGAAGTATTTTGGAATTTCTAAATTTTAAAATTTTGGCAGATAAATCTAGCGTTTTTTTAAAAAAAATTTCTAAAAATTTAAAACTCAATCAATTAAATCATAATATTTTTTAATGCGTAGATTGATTTTTGATTTCAGTACATTATTCTAAAATCTGTAAATTTTACAAATTAATTAGTTTAAAAAATTTGTTTAATTCATCATTTTTAATTTAATCAAAAATAATCATAAATATGGCACGAGGTGGCTTTAGATCTGGCGCTGGTCGTCCAAAGGGGCAGGGTAAATATTTAGAATCAACCAAACCAATTCGCATCCCCATAAGCCTAGTTGGTAAAGTTCATGAATATATCGATAACAAATGTTTTAATTTGCCATTATATCAAAGTGCCGTTCGAGCTGGGTTTCCTTCGCCTGCCGATGATTATATTGCCGAAACAATCGACCTAAACAAATATTTAATTAAACATCCAACTGCTACTTTTTTGGTACGCGTTATCGGCGATTCAATGATTGATGCGGGCATTAATGATGGCGATGTTTTGGTGGTTGATCGTAGCCTTGAAGTCAAAAATGGTAATATTGTTATTGCGTCAATTAATGGCGAACTCACGGTCAAAAAAATTCTCAAAAATAATCGTGGAGTTCTTTTAAATCCCGCTAACAAAAAATATTCGCCAATTGAACTTAAAGACTTTAACGACAACATAATCTGGGGCGTTGTTACTAGTGTGATTCATAAGTTTTAATGTTGTTATGTCTGAATTTCCAATTTTTGCCTTAATTGATTGCAATAATTTTTATGCTTCTTGTGAGCGAGTTTTTCAGCCCAAATTAGCGCAAAAGCCAATTGTGGTTTTGTCCAATAATGACGGTTGTATAATTGCGCGCTCCAATGAGGCAAAAGCTCTTGGTATTCCTATGGGCGCGCCATTTTTCAAATATCGTGATTTGATTGAAAAATCGCAAGTCAAGGTTTTTTCTTCAAATTATAGTCTTTATGGCGATATGTCGAATCGCGTCATGAAATCTCTGCAAATGATGGTTCCTGATGTGGAAATTTATTCAATCGATGAAGCCTTTTTGCGTCTCGACAATATCGCTTACGATAATCCAATTGATTTGTGTTTTGATATTCGACATAAAATTCAAAAATGGCTTGGAATACCTACTTCTATTGGGATTGCGCCCACTAAAACTCTTGCTAAAATCGCCAACCATATTGCCAAAAAGAACCTCTACGATTTAGCGCCAAATAATGTGTGTGACTTACGCGATATTAGTTTACAAAATCAAATTTTGGCCAAAATAGCTCTTACCGAAATATGGGGAGTTGCCAAGGGTATTGCTTCGCGCCTTAGTATGGTTGGCATTAATAACGCTCTTGAGCTTAGAGATTCTGACCCCAAACATATCAGAAAAATTCTTGGTGTAGTTGGAGAAAGAATTGTTTATGAATTACGCGGAGTATCATGTTTATCGCTCGAAGAAATCAAAAATCGCAAAAATATTTTGTCATCAAAATCTTTTGGTAAAAATGTTTATGACAAATCTGACTTGCAAGAAGCTATCGCCAATTACATCATGCGTGCCTGCGAAAAAATGCGTAAACAAGATTCCGTCGCCAATGGTCTGTATGTTTATGTTCGCACTAGTCCATTCGTGGCGAAGCATTTGCAATATTGCCGTGGTGAATCGATTGGTTTTGTTGTGTCGACCGATAATGTTTCAGAAATTTTAAAAATGGCTCTTAAGATTTTAGACAAAATTTATGTTAAGGGTTTCGTCTACAAAAAAGCCGGTGTGGCGTTATTAGATTTACAAAAAAAAGGTCAAGAAATGCAATCAGATTTATTTGATAATAGCAATATTAATCAACAAAAAAGAATGGAATTAAGGCAACAAACGGTTGAAAAAATAAATCAAATTTTTGGTAAAAATAATTTAGGAAATGATAGTGTTTTTTATGCTATTCAAGGCACAAAAAAATCTTGGGCAATGCAAAATAAAAATCGTTCACCGCTTTATACAACCAATATTAGTGAGATTGTTGGCGTCAAGTTTTAGATATATTTTTTTCAACTAG
>VGDJ01000139.1 GCA_016869775.1 Alphaproteobacteria bacterium | reverse complement strand
GGTCTTCAAGGCGGACCATTAATGCACGTTATTGCCGGGAAAGCAGTTGCCTTTGGTGAAGCCTTAAAACCAGAATTCAAATTATATGCTAAACAAGTTGTTAATAACGCTCAAACACTTGCGCAAACCCTTATGGATCGCGGGCTCAAAATTACCACCGGCGGAACAGATTGCCACCTCATGGTTGCCGATCTTACTCCACTCGAAAATATCACTGGCAAAGAGGCTGAAAATGTTCTCGAAAGAGCTGGGCTAACCTGCAACAAAAATGCTATCCCGAACGATCCTCGAAGCCCATTTATTACTTCGGGTTTAAGATTTGGAACGCCGGCTGGCACTACCAGAGGCTTTAAAGAGCCCGAATTCAAATTAATTGGTAACATGATTGCCGATGTTTTAAGTGGGTTTGTTAAAAACGGTGATGAGGGCAACAAAAACCTTGAACAAGATATAAAATCACAAGTAGCAAATTTGTGTCAAAAATTCCCAATTTATTAAAATGACTAAATTAAAACTCGTTACATCAAAATTATCGCCCTTCGGACATCGAGTTGAAATGACACTCATCGAAAAAAACATCGCTTTTGAAAAAGTTGAGGTTGATTTAACCAATAAGCCAAGCTGGTTTGTTAAAGACTCACCGCTTGGAAAGGCCCCAATTCTTTATTGTGATGATAAAGTATTGTTTGAATCAATTGCAATTTGCGAATATATCGAAGAAATTTCCTCGAGCCAACCACTTCACCCTCAAGACCAATATTTGCGGGCATGGAATCGAGGCTGGATTGAGTTTTGCAACGGCTTAATAGCTTCAATATTTGGCATTGCTCTGGCACAAGATGAAAAAAATTTCCAAGAAAAAATCAACGAAACATATCAAAAAATTGAAGTTTTTGAAAAACACCTTAATCCCCAGCCCTTTTTCAATGGAGAGTCAATTGCTTTGATTGACATTTGTTTCGCAACCGCCTTTATCCCAATGAACCACACTCAATCAGAATATGGCGTAGAACTTTTCAACGAAGATAGTAAAATTTTTAAGTATTTACAAAAATTGATTGGGCTTGAGTCGGCCAAAAAGGCAATTCCAACCGATTATAATCAAGTTTTTAAAAATTTCCTACAACGCAAAAATTCCTATCTCTTTCAAATTCACAAAAAATTATAATTCTCTTCAATGAAAAATTTACCTAAAGTAATAATCAAAGCCCATCAAGAAAAAAGGCTTATCGAAGGAAGTCCATGGATTTTTTCAAATGAAATTGAAAATTTTTCAGCCCTAAAAAAACTTGAAAAAGGTTCGTTAGTTGAAATTGAAATCTTCAAACAACCACATTTCGCTCTAGCTTACTTCAACCCTCACAGCCTTATTGCTTGCCGAATCTTGTCTTACAATTCAGTTGAAGAAATTGATGAAAATTTTTTTACCAAAAAAATTATTCAAGCCAAAAGTTTACGAGAAAAATTTTTTAAGTCGCCGTTTTATCGCCTTATAAACTCTGAAGGTGATGGCTTGGCTGGCCTTATAATTGACCGCTTTGACGACATTTTTGTCTGCCAAATCTCTACCGCTGGAATGGAAAATTTAAAACCTCATATTATTAAATCTTTACAAAATAATTTCAAAAATTGTCGAATTATTTTTAAAAATAATTCTGAACTACGCGCACTTGAAAAAATTGATAATACAGCCGAAATTGAAATCGTTGATAATCACCAAATTCCGGATCATATAATGGTTTTAGAAAATGATTTAGATTTCAAAATTGATGTAAAAAACGGTCAAAAAACTGGCTGGTTTTATGATCAACGAACTAATCGACAATTTGTCTCTTCGATTGCCAAAGATTATGATGTTCTTGATGCCTATTGTTATGTTGGTGGCTTTGGATTGAATGCCATAAAAGGTAATGCCAAGAACGTGGTTTTTATTGATAGTTCAAAAGATGCAATCGAGCTGGCTAAACAAAATAGCCAAAATGCCGTTCAAAAATTCAACCCAAATTGCCAAACACAATTTTATCATCATAAAATTTTTGACTTACTTGAAAATCCTGAGTTTCAACAAAGATCTTTCGATTTAGTTTTGCTCGATCCACCCGCCTTTATCAAAAGTCGTAAAGATTTTTTCTCAGGAATTCGTGGCTACGAAAAACTAGTTCGCTTGGCAAGTGGCGTTCTCAAAGTTAATAGTTTTCTCATTATAAGCTCATGCTCACATCACGCTTCTAGTGCTGACTTGATTGGAGCAACCCAAAATGCTTTTAATAAATTAAATCGTCATTGTAGTTTAATTCGTAACTTCGGAGCCGGACCAGATCACCCTCTTCATCCAGCTTTAAAAGAGAGTGAATACTTAAAATGTCTAACTTTTTTTGTACAATAATTTATGAAGATTCTCATTACCGGAGCCCTTGGGCAGATTGGCTCAGAACTATCGAGCGCCTTAAAAAAGGTTTATGGCAATAATTCGGTTATAACCTCCGATCTTCACAATAAAAACATAAAAGACGAGTTCCAGCCCTATGAAACTCTTGATATTCTCGACAAAAACGCTTTGGCCAACATTATCAAAAAACACAATATCGATACAGTTTATCATTTGGCAGCTATTTTGTCGGCCACCGGTGAAAAAAACCCACAACTATGCTTTGATGTAAATATTGTTGGTCTTTACAACATCTTAGAAGTTGCTCGAGAATTAAAAATAAAACAAATTATTTGCCCGAGCTCAATTGCAGTTTTTGGGCCCGAAACCCCGCGCAACAATACTCCACAACAAACTATAATTTTACCAAAAACTATGTACGGCATTACCAAAGCCAGTGGAGAGTTAATCTGTGACTATTATGTAAAAAAATATCAAATGGATATTCGTGGACTTCGTTACCCAGGATTAATTAGCTACAAAACTCCTCCCGGGGGAGGAACAACTGATTATGCTGTTGAAATTTTTTACGAAGCTATCAAACACAAAAGTTATAAATGCTTTTTAGAAGCCAAAACTGTTCTGCCAATGATGTATATGGAAGATGCCATTCGTGGCACTATCCAACTGGCGCAAACCGATTTTCATAAACTTAAAAAT
>VGDJ01000138.1 GCA_016869775.1 Alphaproteobacteria bacterium | reverse complement strand
ACATTGCGCACCTTGAAAAATTGTTAAATAAAAATGGTCCTGGCATAATATTAATAGACTCTCTTTATAGCACTATTGGTGATGTCGCTCCGATTGCACAAATTGCTGAATTATCACAACAATATAAGTGCATTTTTGTTGTTGATGAATCTCATTCGGTTGGAACTCATGGTCACAAAGGTTCTGGTCTTGTCAGGGAGCTTGGAATTACTGATCAAGTTGATTTTATAACCCTTAGTCTTGCAAAAACTTTTGCTGGAAGAGCTGGACTTATTGCTTGTTCACAAAGATTTGCCGGATATTTCCCCTACATTTCTTTTCCAGCAATTTTTAGTTCAGCTTTACTTGATCATGAAATTGCTGGGTTGAGAGCCACTTTAGAAGTCATAAAAGAATCTGATAATTTGCGAGAAGATTTAAAAGTAAAATCTTCTTATTTGCGTAAAGAATTAAAACAGCTTGGATATAAAATTGAGAGCCAATCCCATATTGTTTCAATAGAATCTGGTAACGAAGAAAGAACAGAAATATTAAGAGACGCTCTCGAAGAAAAAAATATTTTCGGTTCGGTTTTTTGTTCGCCAGCGACGCCAAAAAATAGAGCACTAATTAGACTTTCAGTTAATAGTAAATTGCCTTATGACCAACTCGACTACATTATCAAGTGTTTTAGAGATATTAAAGATAAAAATATTTTTTAGATAATATATGTTTGAAAAGATTAAAAGAGAATATAATAACGTATTCAGATATGCTCAAAACAATTTGTTTCTTGTTGGAATTCTTGGTTTTTTTGGTTTTCCAATTTACTATTTTATTTGGAAATATGTTTATCCACAAGCATACGAAAATTTAATTTTAAGGCTATTTTGTTCGGCACTTTTTATACCTTGGTTATTTGCAAATAAGTTACCCTCAAAATTAATAAGATATTTCCCAGCTTATTTCTTTTTTTCTTTGTTTGTAAGTATCCCCTTTTTCTTTACATACATGTTATTTGCCAATAATTTTTCAGATATTTGGCTGATGTCTTATTTGGTAGCGATTTACCTTGCCATTCTGCTGATTTATCACTGGTGGGTTATTATTTTAATGTTTTCATCATGTATTTTAATTAACTTTTTCTTGTATTCGTTTGTAAATATTTTGCCGGCCAATTTTAGTGGATTTGAAATAAAATATGTTCCGGTATATATCTTTGCGATTGTGAGCGGAATTTTATGTCACAGAACTGAAGTTAAAAGTCAGTTCAAAATAAAAAATATGAAATCTTTTGGTAATGGTATAGCGCACGAAATGCGTAATCCATTAAATGCAATAAACCTTGTAACATCTAGAATAAAATCCCTAATTTCTGCTGGAGATGACAATATTAAAAAAGAACTGAACCCCGAAGAAATTAAAGAAATAAGCAAAAATCTAAATACAATTTTGGGATGCACTTCTAGAGCTAGCGAGGTAATTGATATGATATTGGCAAATATTAAAGAAAAATCTCATGCCGAAAAACTTGAATTTATGCAGGTTGCTGATTTAATCTCGTCGGCCGTTAAAGAATATGGCTTTGACGATGATTCTCATAGACAGCGCGTATCCGTTAATACAAATGAAAATTTTATTATAAAAGTTAATAAAACTGCTTTAACATATGTAATTTTTAATTTGCTTAGAAATTCTTTGTACTATCTAAAAAGTAATCCAAACGAATATATCAAGATATACCTCAATAGCAAAGAAGAGAATTTTAACCAAATAATCGTTGAAGATAATGGTCCTGGAATTCCTTCAAGCCACATAAAATATATTTTTGATTCTTTCTATACTTATGGCAAAAATGAAGGAACTGGTTTGGGTTTATATTTTTGTAAAATGACCATGGAAAGTATAGGTGGATCAATTGAATGTAAGTCGCGAGTTGGGAAATTCACTCAATTTATATTAAAATTTCCAAAAGTTTCCAACGATGAAATTTCTAAAAACAATATTTTATTCGATAAAAATGATACTAATTTAGTATCAAAAAATATTTTAGTTATCGAAGAAGGTGGATTTTTAAAGAATTTGGCGATGTTTAAAGAAGAAGTTCACAGAAATCTTAATGTTAACGTAAACTTTTTGAGTCTTCTGGATGAAATAGTTCAAGAATTAAAATCTAATGGTACCTACTACAACCTTATGCTAATTGATTATGAGAACAAAGATATTTGCTCTGAAGATCTAATTAAAATTATAAGAGAATTTAATAAAGAGATTCCAATTCTTGTATATAACGCTATGGATAAAGCTATAAATAATCTTTTTAATATCGGAGTGGATGAAGTTATTTCTAAAAATCAAAAATCAAATCGCTATATCGTTAGATCAATTGCTAAATGGAGTTTAATTAATAAATTGCCAGAAAACATAGTTAGTTCTCTGGTAAATCAAAATAATGAGGGCAAAAAAGTTTTGTTAGCCGAAGATAATCCTGTAAATAGATTAATGTTAACTACTTTGTTGAAAAAAATGGGTTTTGAAGTTGATGCTGTGTCTGATGGTAAAGAATTACATGACAAATTTTTCAAAGATAATTCTCAACATGATCTATTGATTACCGATATAAATATGCCAGTAATGAATGGCGATGAAGTTGTAAAAAAAATCCGAAAATCTGGTCAAAAAAAATCAGATATCCCAATTATTGTATATAGCGGTGATGGTGAAAAAGAAAAAATCCATAAATTCTTACGAAGTGGAATTAATGATTTTTTTATAAAAGGAACTGATATTGGTTATTTATCTAATCTTATAAAATTTTGGGTATCTTAAAAATGTTTGATTTATTTTTTAAAAATCAAATAAGTCGCAATAATTATCAAAAAAAACCTAATAAATGATTCAATGCCAATTTTTCTTTTAAATATAGAGTTGAAAAATACAAAAAACTTTAATGGATAATTTCTTGAATAGTTTTTAGTTGTATTGCACTAAATTTACCATATCCCAAGCGATTTGCAGGCACTTGTAAAGCATATTCCAAAAGGGCAATTAACCAACTTATTAATACTACTTGCCATAAATCAACTCCTCTAAATTTTAAGTGTCCATACCAAGCAAATGTCATAAAAAATATTAGACATAGTTAAAGAAT
>VGDJ01000137.1 GCA_016869775.1 Alphaproteobacteria bacterium | reverse complement strand
AGAATTAATATTATTGAAGAAAGAATACCTAACCCAATTGAATTTCAAATTAAAAATTCTGAAATGGATAATCTGTCTGCTGTAAATACCTCGCAAATTTTTAAAAAAAATTTATATATATTTATTTTCAATGATTTTGACGTTGGAAATTTATATTTCAATTATATGAGCGCTTTTAATAAAGTGGAGCTAAATACAAATTTCATTAATACTATAGAGGTATTTGATTTTAAAAAGATCAAATATTAATTACTCCATATTATTTTTAATGTTCTTCTCTGGTAAGACGCATTCCTCCCAATCCGGAACCGGGTCGATAATCATATTTTTTTTAAATTCATCCCTAGGTAAATATGGATACATATCTTCAATTGGTGTTTTCCAACCAAAAATTCTAGGTTCATAGGTATGAAACTCATGACAATTTACATCTATAATTAGCGGACCATCAAAATTTAAAATGAAATCAATTTTTTCTTCAATTTCATGCTGCTTGTCAATAACTAACGTTTCGATTCCATACGCTTTGGCAATTTTTAAAAAATCTGGAGGATTGTAACCAACAGGTCCGCAAGCCTCCATCCTACCTTGGAAATTTGTTTTTTGATAAGCCTTAGTAATACCGTAAATATGATTATTTAGAATAATTGTCTTAGTTTTAATATTATAATTTTTTATAGTCGCTAGCTCTTGGATATTCATGTTCATGCCCCCATCACCAGTGACACAGATTACATTTCTAGATTGGTTACCATAAAATGCTCCAATAGCAGCTGAAAATGAGAAACCCATTGGAGAGTTTCCGTTGTTTGTAAAATATCTTTGTCCATTCATAGTTTCAAAAGCATGATTACAAATAACGATATTGCCACCGCAATCGGCAACAAAGATATCATCTTTTTTCATTTTTTTTGATAGCTCTCTTATAAAAACGTAAGGGTGCACATATTTCTTGTTATCATAAAACTTTTTTAAAACTGGATCATAATCATTTTTCCATTTCATACACCGCAATGTCCACGACGATCTTTTCATGTCAGAAGAGATATTTTTTCTTTTTTTTGCCGCCGCAATAAGTTTGTTAATAAATAATTTGGCGTCACAAAAAATATTAACATTAAAAGGTACCTGTTGTAAAAATTTTTGCAGCAAAGATTGGTCAATATCAACTACATACTTTTTTGCACCTCTTGCAAAAGTGCTTATATTTCCTCCTGTTACTCTTCCAGATATCCTTGAGCCAATCGCTAAAAGTAAATCGGAATTTTGAATTCCAAAATTTCTACCAGCTCCACCATATGTTCCTATTCTTCCCCCATAATATTGATAATCCGAAGTAACAATGTCTAAAGCATTCCATGTCGGATACATTGGACATTTTAAAATTCTGCCAAGCTCATGAAGTTCATCAATTGCCTCAGCTGACCTTACTCCTCCTCCAATCATAAAAACAGGCCTTTCACTTTTCTCAAAATCATCTAAATACGTCTCAATTTTTTCATCAATTACACTATGATTTACCATTTCGCTCTCTACTGAAGAATCAAAACCGAATAATTCATCTGGAACAATCATAGCTTTTTGAATATCAATTGGTAAATCTATGAGAACCGGGCCTTGTCTACCCGAAGTACAAAGATGAATGGCCAAATCTAGTTCATATTTAATAGAATTAGGATTTGTAATCATCTTTGCATATTTAGTTATAGGTTTTACTATTGAACATATATCTGTTTCTTGAAATCCAACTTGCCTAATAGAAGGGTCTGGTTTTAAAAATGCAGATTTAATTTGACCTGTAATAAAAATTACAGGCACTGAGTCATAGTAGCAATTTCCAATTGGTGTTAAAAAATTCATTCCTCCAGGACCGCTGGTTGCAATTGCAACCCCCGGAGTTTTCCTTTCTCTAACTTTTGCATAACCTTCAGCAGCAAAACCTCCGGCCTGTTCATGCATTACAGAGACATATTCAATATTTTTTGTTCGGGTAAAAGCATCAACCAAGTCTCCATTTGCAGCTCCATAAACTATAAAAGCTTTGTCTATGCCCAAATCTGCTAAATAATTAATTACGTAATCCGCTAGTTTAATTTTTTTCATTTTTTTGGAACCAACTAATTGTTTTTTTTAAGCCTTTATCCAAAGGATGTCTATAAATATTCTTAAATCTTGATTTATTAAGTTTTTCATTCGATAAAACTCTGTAAGGAGCCGATGATATACCGCCACTATTAAACTCTAATTTCAAAAATTTATTTAAAATAATGTTTATTTTTTGCGCAAGCTTTTTAATTGTAATTGATTTGCCCGAACTAAAATTAACTATTTCTTTAAAACCATTATTTTCTGAGATCTTTTTTAAAAAATTTGATACATCTTCAGAGAAAATAAAATCTCTTGTTACTTTTGAGTTTCCCCAGACTTTAAATTTTGTTTCATTTTTTGCATTTAACATACGCATGATCAAGCTAGGTATAACTCTCGCTTTTCTAACATTTAAACTATCATGAATTCCATATATGGCTGAAGTACGGACAATTTTTGTTTTAATTACCTTTCTAATATTTAGCAGAATTAAAAATTTTTCAATGTACCGATAATACCAACCTATGCCCAAATAAATGTCATATGGATCTTTATTTAAATCTAACTCATTTTCAGAAACTGGCGATTTTTTGGGCTGATAAACAGTGCTGCTACTCAAAAAAATTATTTCTTTTACTGAATTATGAACTGCAGCTTCAATTAAATTCATATTTATCCTCAAACTTTGGAAAACAAAACTTAATTCTTTGTTTTTTATTTCCTTAACTCCTTGACTCACCATAGTTAATAAAAAAATTTTATCCTTATTCTTTGTTGCTTTTAGGCAATCATTGTAATTTAAAAAATTAAATTTTTTATATATTTTTTTTTGAATTCTATTTAAATACCTAGGTTTATTAAAGTTATAAGAGCTGGTTAAATTATACTTTTTATCTTTCAACAAAATCTCTGTTATGCACCTTCCAACCATGCCGGATCCACCTGATACAAGTACGTTGATTTTTTTCACTTTTATTTAGGACTCAATTTTGTGTAGTTCCTTAAATAGGATTTTTTGCACAGAGTTTAATTTTTTGTAATTT
>VGDJ01000136.1 GCA_016869775.1 Alphaproteobacteria bacterium | reverse complement strand
ACCTCGTGCTCAAGCTGATCGCGAATTATACAAAAAAGCTATCATCGAGATTACCAAAAACTACCCCAATCTTAGCATAATTTTTGATACCGTTGAAGATTTGATTATCGAAAATAATGCTGTTAAGGGTGTGGTTTTGAGTGATAACACTAAAATTTTTGCCGATAGTGTGGTACTTACAACGGGAACATTTTTACGCGGAATTATTCATATTGGCAAGCAACAAAATGTTGCAGGAAGAGTTGGTGAAGAGGCTTCGCACGGGATTTCGCGCTGTTTAGAAAAATTTAAATTTAATTTGGGAAGGCTGAAAACTGGTACTCCACCTCGAATTCTCAAAGATTCAATCAACTTTAGCGAGCTTGAAGAGCAAAAGGGTGATGATCCGGCGCAACCATTTTCATTTTTAAATCAAAAAATTTTAGTACCGCAAATATCTTGTTTTATTACATACACAAATTTGCGAACTCATCAAATTATAAAAGAAAATTTAGAGCAATCCGCGATGTATGGTGGCTCGATAACTGGAGTTGGTCCGCGTTATTGCCCTTCAATTGAAGATAAAATTCATCGGTTTTATGATAAAGACCGACATCAAGTTTTCCTTGAGCCAGAGGGCCTTAATAGCAATTTAATTTATCCAAATGGCATCTCAAATTCGTTGCCACTCGAAGTGCAAATCAAGTTTCTAAAAACTATCAAAGGTTTAGAAAATTGCGTTGTAACTCAAGCGGGTTATGCGATCGAGTATGATTTTGTTGATCCTCGTGAATTGTTGCCAACTTTAGAAACTAAAAAAATTCGCAATCTATTTTTGGCTGGGCAAATTAATGGAACAACTGGTTATGAAGAAGCGGGAGGTCAGGGGATTGTTGCAGGAATTAATGCGGGTTTAAAAGCGCTTAAAAGCCAAGATGAATTTGTTCTCGATAGATCGACGAGTTACATTGGAGTAATGATTGATGATCTGACCAGTTTAGGCACTTCTGAGCCGTATCGCATGCTTACTTCGCGCGCCGAATATCGTTTGAGCATTAGGGCGGATAATGCTGATTTACGACTTACGGCCTTAGGTCGAAAATTCGGGGCGGTTGGAGATTATCGTTGGCAAAAATTTTGCGCGCGTGAACAAAAAATTTCTGAGGCAACAAACTTACTTGAAGATCTTAAAATCTCGCCAAACAAATTGGCCGAGCATGGCGTTCAAATAAAACAAGATGGTGTGGTTAGAAGTGCTTACCAGTTGATGTCATTCCCAAATATTGATTTTGAAATTATTGAAAAAATTTGGGGCCAAAAACTTTCTCAAATTGAATCCGAAACGAAAAAACAGGTTGCAATTAATGCCACGTATTTATCATATTTAAAAAGACAGCATGATGATATCGAAATTTTTCAACGCGAAGAACAAATGAAAATTCCTTTGGATATTAACTATGAAAATATTCAAAGTTTATCCAAAGAAGTTCGTGAAAAATTATCTAAATATCGACCTGTTTCAATTGGTTCGGCACTTAAAATACAAGGCGTCACCAGCGCTTCGGTTATGGCGGTGTTGATTTACATAAAAAACCAAAGAAAAAATAATTCCAATGTCCAAAGCCATAATATCTAAGAATTCTCAAAGCCATTTACATAGTGCAAGTTTTTGGTGTTTGATGAGTTTAATGATTGTATTTTGTCATATTAAAGCTCACGCGCAGTTTGATATTGGCAATTCAGATTTATCCCGCGAAATCGAAAAAAGTTTATTATTTGACAAAGAGGCTCAAGAAAAATTTGACATATATAACAATGAATACGGCTCCAACAAAGTTGCTGAACCAACAATGGGTTCGCTCCCACCTCAGGAGGACAAAAAAACTTATGCTCCCGAAGAAATGGATATTAGTTTGGTTGATAAAGTCAAAATTGATAAAGATATTCGCGAAAAAGAAAAGTTAGCCTATAACGCGGTCTTAGTTGGGCAATATGAAATCGCACTTGAGCTTTACAAAGAAATTATCAAAAAAGAGCCAAAAAATTATTATGCAAAATATTCAATGGCGATTGTTTATCAGCGTCTAAATCAATACAAGCAAGCCAAAAATATTTATTACGAATTGCTCAAAGATGAGGTCGAAAACAAAGAAGAGGTCATCAATAATATCATTGCAATTTTAATTGAAGAGGCGCCAAGGGAGGCCATCTATCTTCTTAATCGTTTGACTAAGCAAAATCCAAATGCAGCTTTTTTGATGGCAAGTATGGGTTTAGCATTTGAAAAAGTTTCAGATTCTAATAATGCCATAGCTTATTATATTAAAGCCTTCAATCTTGATCCCGAAAATGTCGGTTATTCATATAATTTGGGAGTTTTATATGACCAAAACAAAGATTATGAAAAAGCGATTGAAATGTATCAAATGGTTGTTAAAAATTCTTCGGCATCCCCAAATTCAGAAATCTCAATAGATTTAGTTAAAAGAAGAATCGATAAAATTAAGCAAATCATATGATACAAAATATTCTAGATGAAGCTCGGCTCAAGAATTGCTCCGATGTTCATATTTCTTCCGGCTATAAAATTATTATGCGCCTAGACGGTGATTTGGTTGACTACAAAGATACCAAAATAATGTCCAAAGATGATATTTATAATGTTTTGTTTTCAATCATGACTGAACAACAAAAGAAATATTATCTTGATAATCGTGAGGTAGATTTTTCGATTGAATCAAACGAAAAATTTCGTTGTCGTGTAAATGCTTATCACACCATATATGGCCCAGCTGCTGCATTTCGTTTGATCCCCAAAGATATTAGAAGCTTAGTTTCTCTTAATGCTCCTTATATCGTTCAAGATTTAGCAAAGCTCAAAAAGGGTTTGATAATGGTTGCAGGCCCCACAGGAAGTGGAAAGTCAACTACTTTAGCGGGAATTATTGATTACATAAACAATAATTTTATGCGTCATATCATTACCATTGAAGACCCAGTTGAATACATATTCCAAAATAAGAGGTCGCTCATTAATCAACGCGAATTAGGTTCAACCACCAATTCATTCAATGAAGCTTTAAAAAGTTCGTTGCGTCAAGATCCTGATATTATAATGGTTGGAGAAATGCGCGATCTTGAAACTTTTCGTTTGGCCTT
>VGDJ01000135.1 GCA_016869775.1 Alphaproteobacteria bacterium | reverse complement strand
ACAAGTTATGGAAATTGCCAAAATCTTGGCAGGATATAGCTTAGGAGGTGCAGATTTGCTTCGTCGAGCAATGGGTAAAAAAATCAAAGAAGAAATGGATAAACAACGCGAAATCTTTGTAAGTGGCACCAAAAAAAATAATATTAGCGAAGAACAAGCCAACGAAATTTTCGATTTGGTCGACAAATTCGCGGGTTATGGCTTCAACAAATCACATGCGGCGGCTTATGCTATGATTTCGTATCAAACCGCTTATTTAAAAGCCCATTTTTTACCTGAATTCTTAACCGCCTCAATTAATCTTGAAATCGACAACACCGATAAAATAAATATTTTTTTACAAGTTGCAAAAAGCCACAAAATTCCGGTTTTACCTCCTGACATCAATAAAAGTCATGCCGACTTTTCGATAGAAATTATTCAATAAATGGACTACAAAATTAAGCTCAGCCACATTCGAGAATCTTGTGTTTTAACCAAATTTCCAAACGATGCTCAGGGTTTTATTGCTTCACAAATCGCTAATAATTTTTCCAATCACGACAAGCTATTTATTGCCGAAAATGACGCTCAAATCGAGTTAATAAATCAACAATTAAAGTTTTTTAATCCCCATATTTCGATTATAAACTTTTATGGCTATGATTGTCTACCATACGACAGAACCTCCCCCAAGTCACAAATTTTATCGTCTCGCATTAAAACCCTTCATACCCTTTCAACGCGCCATGAAAATCAAAATTATTTTGTAATTACCTCGATTAACGCATTAATGCAGAAGGTTGTAGGGCAAAACCTTATAAAAAATTTAGGCTTAATTCTTGAAGTTAAAGCCAAATATTCACTCGATCAAATTTGTGAATTTTTAATTAATAAAGGCTTTGTTCGCCACAGCAATGCCAACAATATTGGTGAATTTGCGGTGCGCGGAGGAATTGTTGATATCGTGCTGACTCATGCCGGAGATCTAGTTGGATATCGCGTCGATTTTTTTGGCGACGAAATTGAATCAATAAAAGTCTTTGACCCAATTACTCAAATTAGCTATGAAAATGTTAAAAAACTTGAAATCCTTCCAGCCAGTGAAGTTCTGCTAAATCCTAAAAATATTGAAACTTTTCGTCAAAAATATCGCCAATTATTTGGGGCTTCGCTCGATGATCAATTCTATCAAGCTATTTCAGAAGGTCGGAGTTTTGATGGCATGGAACATTGGCTTCCACTTTTTTATCAAGATGAATTAACTAATTTAACTTCTTATCTTAAAAATCCGGTAATTTTTTATGATGAACAAATTACCACGCACGCCATACAGAGAGAAGAGCAAATCAAAGATTATTATCAAGCCAGAATTGATGATAAAAACCACCGCAACTCATTTATTTACAACCCAATTCCCATCGATCTACTTTATTTGAATCAAAAACAAATTCATAATCAAATCAACGATCACACCAATATTTGCTTCAATAAATTTGACACTAATATTTCACATCAAACCCGCAAAATTGATCTTGAATTCAAAGCCGTCCCGGATTTTACCATCGCATCTCGCACCAACAAACAAGATACCATTGAGTTATTGAAAAATTTTTTGCAAAGCTATTCCCATAAAAAAGTTGCAATTGCTATTCTTAGCGAAGGCTTTCGCGACAGACTTCTCCGCATTTTTCACGACTACAATATTGATTTGCAAATCATTGAAAATTTTAGTGAATTTCAAAAAATTAAGCTTGGAAAAATTGGTCATTTTATTTTTCCAACTCACTTCGGATTTGAAACCAGCGATTTCATAATTATTGGCGAACAAGCCTTATTTGGCGAAAAAATCTCCCGCAAAAAAATCTCAAAATCGGCATCGCAACGCATCATCGAAGAAAATTTAAGCATAAATTTGGGCGAGCTCATTGTGCATCGCGACCATGGTATTGGCAAGTTCGACGGCATTCATACCATCACCGCTCTTGGCATTAAAACCGATATGATAAAAATTATTTACGGTGGTGGAGATACGCTTTTTGTGCCCGTCGATAATATTAATTTAATTACGCGCTATGGTGCCGAAAATCCGTTGGTTCAACTTGATAAACTTGGAGTTGCCGGCTGGAAAAATCGTCGCGATAAAGTACGCAAAAAAATTAAATTGGCTTCCGAAGAATTATTGCGCGTCGCAGCTTCGCGCCAACTCAAAAAATCACCAATTTTTGTTCCCGATTCTCATTTTTATGATGAGTTTCGTGCACGGTTTGGCTTCGTTGAAACCGAAGATCAAATGCAAGCCATCGAAGATGTTGAAAATGATTTGCGCAAAGGATGTCCGATGGATCGCTTAATTTGTGGCGATGTCGGCTTTGGCAAAACTGAAGTTGCACTCAGAGCAAGCGCAATCGTTTGTGGTCAATCGCAGGTTGCAGTAGTTGCCCCAACCACCTTATTGGTTCGACAACATTACAAAAACTTTTGCAAAAGATTCGAGGGCACCTCAATCAAAATTGCTCAATTATCGCGCTTGATTTCGGCCTCTGAAGCCAAAATTATTCGCCAAAAAATTGAAAATGGCGAGATCGATATCATTATTGGAACTCACGCACTATTGCAAAAAACTATAAAATTTAAAAATTTGGGCCTTGTTATAATTGATGAAGAACAACATTTCGGCGTAGCACAAAAAGAGCAATTCAAAAAATTACGCAATGAAGTTCATATTTTAACTTTATCAGCAACACCAATTCCTCGAACACTCCAAATGTCGCTAACGGGAGTTAAAGATTTGAGCTTAATTGCCACTCCACCAATTGATCGAATTGCGGTACGAAACTTTGTTATGCCTTATGATTCAGTAATTGTTAGAGAAGCGGTGATGCGCGAATTTAATCGAAGTGGAAAAGTGTTTTTTGTAGTTCCGCGGGTTCGCGATATTGAAGAAATGGAGCCACGTCTAAAAATTTTATTACCCGAGCTCAAAATTACTCACGCTCACGGGCAGATGGGCGCAGGCGATCTCGACAATATCATGAACGATTTCATCGACGGTAAAATTGATGTGTTGCTTTCAACTACCATTATCGAGTCAGGAATCGATATTTCCACCGCCAATACCATGATTATCTACAAAGCCGAAATGTTTGGACTATCACAACTATATCA
>VGDJ01000134.1 GCA_016869775.1 Alphaproteobacteria bacterium | reverse complement strand
AAAGTTCCAAAATTCTGGGCATTAAATCCTCTAGCCTCGATAAGGCTAACCGCAAGACAATCGCCAAGCGCTAACATCATGGTCGTAGAGGTTGTAGGTGCATTAATGTTATTGGCTTCAGGGATAGCTGGAATTGAAAGAACTATAGTGCTTGTATTGCCAAGCTCTGAATCGCGTTTTCTAATTATGCCAATAATTGGAATATAAAATCTTTTACAATAGTAAATTATATCTTTTAATTCTTTGGTGTCGCCAGAGTTTGAAAGAAGAATAACAACATCATTTTCGGTTATCATTCCAAGATCTCCATGACTGGCCTCGGCCGGATGAATAAAAAAAGCTGGAGTGCCAGTTGATGCTAATGTTGCAGAAATTTTATTGGCAATATGACCAGATTTACCCATACCACTTAAAATTATTCGACCTTTGCATTTTAAAATAAGTTCGACGGCTTTGACATAGGAATCATCGAAAAAATCAATCAATGATTTTAAACCTTCAACTTCGGTATTTATGGTTTTGATGGCTGATAAAATGTACGAATTTTTGTGTTGCATAATTCGATGAAATTAGTTTTTATTTAATGGTTAAATACATGATAATCCTAACTAAATTTGCATTATGATCTTAAAAGAGCAAGAAGTTTTCCAAGAATTTGTTGATGCTAAAGCCATTTTAAAAGGACATTTTATCCTTTCATCTGGTTTACATTCTGATACTTACATGCAGTGCGCAAGGGTATTGATGAACCCAAATATTGCTTCAAAGTTGTGTGCGGCTCTAGCGCAAAAAATCATTGCTAAAATGGGTTTGAATGCTTTTGATATAGTAGTTTCACCAGCTATGGGCGGAGTCGTTGTTGGTTATGAAATGGCTAAACAACTAAATTTAACATCAATTTTTTGCGAGAGAGTCAATGGTGTATTTGAGTTTCGAAGAGGTTTTGAATTATTACAAAATCTTAGAGTTTTGGTGGTTGAAGATGTTATTACAACTGGCAAATCTTCATTAGAAACTTTTGACTTAATAAGAAGATGCGGAGCTAAAATTATAGCTGAAGCTTGTTTAGTCGATCGTTCAGGGGATAAAGATTTATCTAAAAAAATGAACCTTCCAATTTTTTCGTTACTAAATATTGAGGTAAAAACTTTTGATCAAAATAATATTCCTGATAATCTAAAATTAATTCCAGCTGTAAAGCCAGGAAGTAGATTTTTAAAAAATTAATTTTTTAAAAATATTAGTTTTAACCCATCAAGAGTTAGCTCGGGTTCAAAATAATCAATTAAATTAGTGTTAATTAGAGGCTCTTTGAATAACTCTGCCAGGCCACCAGTAATAATTTTAGTTGTATTGAAGCCGAGTTCATTTTCAATTCTCTTGATCATGCCCTCAATCATTGAAATATATCCAAAATAAACTCCCGAATTCATTGCCTCAACTGTACTTTTACCAATAACGTTTTTTTGAGGTTTTATTGATATTTTTGGCAATTGAGCGGTCATATCATGAAGTGCTTTTAATGATAAATTTACTCCTGGCGCTATGATTCCACCTAAATATTCTCCGTCTTTTCCAACTATATCAAATGTTGTAGCGGTTCCAAAATCTATAATAATTAAGTTTCCACCAAATTTATTGTAGCCAGCGATTGAATTTATTAGTCGATCATGACCAACTTCATTCTTACTTTTAATTTTTATATCAATATCGAGTTTTGTGGTGTCGTCACCAATAATTATAATTTTCTTGGCAACGGTTTGGCTAATAATTTTTTTTATAGCTTCATGAAGTCGTGATGTTAATGATGGAACTACCGATCCAATAATGCACCCGTTGATTTCCAAACAATTAACTTGATTGGTAAGGCATAATTCAACAATGTCAATTGCGTAGTCATCAATAGTTTTTTTGATATCGGTAGTAAGTCGCCATTTGTGAATTAATGATTCTTTTTTGAATATACCGATAACAATATTAGTATTACCAATATCGATTGCTAAAAGCATAATTATTTTAATTTAGCGCATGCATTAGAAATTCTTTGCATTGCATTATTTAAAAATTCATCGCTGGCAGCATATGAAATCCTAAAAAATCCTTCGGTCCCAAAAGCGATCCCGGGGACAACTGCAACAAGGGCTTCTTCGAGAAGATAAGTTGCAAAATCGTTATCGTTTTTAATTATTTGACCCTTAGGAGTTTGTTTTCCAAATAATCCTTTACAGCTTGGAAATACATAAAATGCGCCGTTTGGTGTATTACAATTGATTCCATCAATTTTATTTAACATCTCAACTACCATATCGCGTCTTTTTTGGAATAGAAGTGCATTTGGTTTTATAAAATCCTGAGGACCGTTAAATGCTTCTACCGAAGCTGACTGACTTATAGAACTAGGACATGAAGTGCTTTGCGATTGAATTATTCCCATTGCTTTAATTAATTTTTCTGGTCCTGCACCAAAGCCAATTCGCCATCCGGTCATGGCATAGCCTTTTGAAACGCCATTAACTAACAAAGTTCTATCTTTCAATTTTGGTTCAACCGTAAGAATTGTTGAAAATTTAAGGTTATCAAAAATTAAGTGTTCATAAATATCATCGCTAAGTATATGAACAGAAGGATATTTTAATAAAACATCAGCTAATTTTCTTAATTCTAAATTTGAATAGCAGGCTCCAGTTGGGTTGCTTGGCGAATTAAGAATTAACCATTTGGTTTTGTTGGTAATTTTTGATTCAAGTTCAAGGGGCGATATTTTGAAATTATTTTTTTCAGATGATTCAGCAATTACTGGAACTCCAGATCCCAGAAGAACCATATCGGGATAAGATACCCAATATGGGGCAGGAATGATAACTTCATCTTCAGGGTTTAGGGTGGCAATCAAGGCATTATATATTACTTGTTTGGCACCCGTGCTAATCGAGATCTCTGATTGCTTATAATCAAGATTATTTTCTCGTTTTAATTTATTGATTATAGCTTTTTTGAGAGCTGGAGTTCCGTCAACTGCAGTATATTTAGTTTCTCCATTTTGAATAGCCTTTATACCAGCTTGCTTAATGTTTTGAGGTGTATCAAAGTCGGGTTCTCCCATTCCAAGGGATATTATATCATGACCCTGCGCTTTTAATTCTGAGGCTTTTGTTGAAACTGCAATAGTTGGAGATGGCTTTATATTTG
>VGDJ01000133.1 GCA_016869775.1 Alphaproteobacteria bacterium | reverse complement strand
CTCATCTCCAATGCCATCAAATACATAATCAGTTGAAAAATGTATAAATTTTATGTGATTATGGAAGCAATAATCAGCTATTATTGCGACACTGCGATGATTAATTTTATCGCATAATTCTTGCTCTTCTTCTGCCTTATCCACATCGGTATAACCCATGCAGTTGACAATCATATCAATATCGTTTGGAAGGGTTTTAAGAAAATTTTTAACAGCATCAAGATTGCTTAAATCAAGATCGTCACTAGAGTAAAAATTGCAATTAAAATTACCCAAATATTTCTCTTCTTTTGATTTATGATATTCAAAAAAGGCGTTGGCAATTTGACCGTTTTTTCCAAGAAAGATGATATTTTTGTTCATGATCAAAATATGAAGCCTAAAAAAATTAAAAATAAAAAAATGAATAAAAATAATATTGTAATAATTTTATTTTGTCGTGATTTATTTTTTAATAATAATGAACTTAAGCCGTTTGGATATTGAGAAATTAACGAAGAATATTTTTGATAATCAAGATTGAGTTCGAAATACAGATTTTCGTAAAAATCTTTATCAAATGCCGATTTATCATGGATTAATTCGATGATAAAATTTTTTATATTTCGAAAATTTTTGTTAGGAGTATTAAAAATTTTTTTAAAGCAAAAATCGATTAAATAAAAATATCCCGCCAAAGATTTATTTTTAATGGCGATCTTTTCGTATTCTGGAAATATCGCAATGAATTTTTGATAATCTTTGATTAATAAAAAATTGTTAAGGATTTTAGTATTTTCGAGTTGGTAACTGATGGTTTTTTTAGAATTTTTGCCACTCAAATTTTTGCCATCGCTAAGAATTCTAAAATTGGTTAATTTTTCGGGCAAAATTTTAATTTCATGTCCAGCAAACAAAATTTTTATCCATAGTTCGACATCAAGTAATATAAGGTATGCGGGGTTTAAATATCCAACTTCTTCAAGAATTTTTTTTCTAATCATGGCGCTTGGATAACACAAAAAATTATTGTTAAAAAAAAGATAATTTAGCAATTCGAAGCGATTTAGTTCGAGATGTTTGAAAGGATTAGTCTTGATTTTTGTAGGGCTCTTGCCGTTGTCATCGACAATATTTGCTAATGTAAAACATGCTCCGTAATCCAAATTTTTTTCGAGAAAATCGATTTGTTTGGCAAGTTTATTATGTTGCCAATAATCATCAGAATTTAGTGTTGCGATATAGTTTCCGCTGGCTTTTTTTATGAGATTATTGGTGTTTATTGTCATTCCAAAATTTTGTGAATTTTGAAAAAATTTGATGCGCGGGTCTTTAAAATTCTTGATAATTCCTGCCGTATTGTCGGTTGAATTGTCGTCAATTATCAACAATTCAAAATCTGCGAAGCTTTGCGAAAGAACGCTTTCAATGGCTTGGGCAATATATTTCTCATGATTATATGATGATATAATTACCGAAATTTTTGGCGTCATATTAGCTAAATTTTAATGTTAAATTTGTTCTCAACTTCAATAACATTTGAATTATAAATTTTATTGGGAAATTCATAATTTATGATTTCATTAATGTATTCTTGGGTAGTGAATTTTTTGGCAGAGCTGTTATTAAATTTTTTATTTAAATCATTTCTAACTGCCCACATATGTTGCATTTCGAGTTCATCAGCTTCAAAATATTTAAATTTTTTTGATCCATTTAACTTTCTGGTTGGGTCAACCAATACTGGAAAATATTTTTTACGATTAATTAAAGAAAATAAATTTATTTTGGCAATAAAGGGAACATACATTGGCGTTTTTTGTTCGATTTTCCAAATTGGTTTTTTAATGAAATTTGCAAACGAACATGAAGATGAATATATATCGTTGTCAATAATAAATTTTTTTGCGTTATTGAATTGTTCTTTGATATAAAATTCGTCGCAATCCATGTTTAAAAAATGTGAACAAAAATTTATTTTACAAATATTTAAGCCAATATTTCTTTTTTTAAGTTCATTTTTGCCGGCGGATGTTTTTTTGGGATGGTATTTGAAAATCTTATCAACCAACTTGCGCTTTATTAAATCGCTCAAAATATCTTCTATATTTTCACTGGCTTTCTCTCCCCAATTTGAAGTGGTTTGATAAACAATATTGATGTGCTCTGCACATTCTCTGACTGATTTAACTGAATATTCCAACAACTCTTCGCCATCAAATAAATTGTAAGTAATTCCTAATTTCATTTTAAAATAATTTTATGTTACCCCGTGGATTATCGTTTTTGTCAAAGGCTTTTAATCTAAATAAATATGCAGTGCCTCCAGCAATTGAGGCGG
This sequence comes from Alphaproteobacteria bacterium, assembly GCA_016869775.1. Lineage (GTDB taxonomy): Bacteria > Pseudomonadota > Alphaproteobacteria > Rickettsiales > UBA1997 > CAILUF01. The sequence goes on along the minus strand of VGDJ01000133.1, from coordinate 906 downwards.
TTTTTGCAATAATTTTTTCTGGCTTCCAAATGAAAATGTAAAATAAGCTTTGTAAGCCATATAAAATTACTAATTTAGATGCTGAAAAATAAGCGTTCGCTAACCCTTTTTGTTTTTCTTTCCAATGAAATTTTGACCAAGAGCGGTGCCAAAAACGGCGATATAAATTGCGATAATTTTTTCCGCAAGAACCTTGGCCTATGTGATAAGCGAAGGCTTCGGTGTTGATGGCGCAAATTTTGTTGTTGGCAATTACGCGGTGACAAATTTCATCATCTTCGTAATACAAAAAGATTTCTTCATCGTAAAACCCAATTTTTTGAAAGAAATTCATGCGCAAAACCAAACAGGCGCCAATTACATATTTTACTGAAACGAAACCATTTTCTTGACTGCGTAAATTTTGTTTAACTACCTGAATTTCTTGTTCAAAATCTTGTGCATCAAATGGATATTTTTTTAGTAAAAGTGGAGCGCAAATCGCTATTTCTGGGTTTTGTTCTAGGGTTTGTAAAATCAAGGAAATCGAATTAGAAAAAATAAAAGCATCGGGGTTTAAAATCATCGCAAACTCGCTTTCAACAAGTCTTAAGGCACAATTATTGCCTCGACCATAGCCCAAATTTTTAGAATTTTTAATGATGGTGATTTTGTCAAAAAAATTTTCTTCAATAATTTTTACGGTGTTATCAGAGCTATTATTATCAACAACAAAAACATTATATAAATTCAAATCAATTTTATTTAAGCAATTCAAGATTACATTTGAGCTGTTGAAAGTGGTGATAATAATGGAGAGCTTTGGAAAAAAGGTCATGTTAAATTTCGTGAGAAAAAATCGTTTCTAAATATTTACGATAATCCGAATTTTTTTTGTAATTTTCGGTAAGTTTTAAAACTTGTTCT
>VGDJ01000132.1 GCA_016869775.1 Alphaproteobacteria bacterium | reverse complement strand
CTTAAGAAAATTAATTGCAACTTCGACCGCCGAAGCATCTTTTTGATCAATTACTTGCATTTAACATTGATTTTATTGGTTCAAAAGATCGACGATGGATTTTGCAAATATCGTTTTTTTTAATGTTTTCGAGATGAAATTTAGTTCCATATCCAAAGTGTTTATCAAAACCATATTCAGGAAAATCTTGATGATATTCGAGCATGATTTTATCACGATATTCTTTTGCTATAATAGATGCCGAAGCAATAGTATAGCTCTTTTGATCACCCTTTATAATTGGAACTATTTTTTTGATTTGGTCGCAAATATTAAAAGGTATAAAATTGCCATCAACCAACAAAATTTGTGGATAAATATTGTATTTATTACAAAAATCTTGATAGGCCATCTTCATAGCCAACTTAGTTGCCTCTAGAATGTTTATTCTATCGATGATCTTCTCATCAACTACACCGATACCAAATTTTGATTTCAAAATTAATGATTCATAAATCTTAAGACGAGTTTTTTTTGAGAGCTTCTTTGAGTCATCAATTTTATCAAAAATAATATTTTTATTCATTAAAAAACATGAGGCTACAACTGGCCCTGCAAGCGGTCCTCGACCAGCTTCATCAATTCCACAAACTAGCGTTGTATCAAAATTATTTTCGATTAAAAAAGATGGTTGCATTGAATAAAAATTTTTTTAACATCACAAAAAAATACCTTCCCATTTTAATTAATCATTTAATTTCTCAAACATGTCATTTTCCAAAAAGAACCAGAAGCCTTCTAATATTAAATTAGTTGTCGCCTCAATTATAGTTGCCGCAATTGCAGGCGCATTATATTTTAATAATTCCAACAAAAACAACAGCAATAACACCGCTGAAACCAAAGATGCTTCAACTTCTAACGATATTAAGCCAAGTGGTCTTGATCCAGATAAAGGTGTTTCTGACGTTAAAGATGTCGAGCAAGTTGTTGCCAAATGGATTGAAGCCAACCCCCAAGCCATCATTAATTCTGTTCAAAATATGCAGAAAAAAATGATGGAAGAGCAAATGAAGAACGCTCAAAAAAATATTGGTCAAAAGCAGAATGAACTTTACAACGACTCAAATTCTCCCCAATACGCTCCAGAAGGTTATGATGTGAGCATGGTTGAGTTTTATGACTACGCATGTGGATATTGCAAAAAGGCACAAACTATTGTTGATGAACTTATAAAATCCGATAATAAAGTTCGTGTCATTTATAAAGACTTCCCAATCCTTGGTGAGCCTTCTCAAGAAATGTCAAAAGTTTCAATTGCTGTCAACATTGTTGCTCCAAACTCATTCAGAAAATTTCATGACGCTCTTATGAAAACCAACGAAAGAGGTAAATCAGCTGCATTAAAAGCGGTTAAAGCTGCTGGCATTGATGTCAAAAAAGTTGAAGATGCTCTCAAGAATGAAAAAGATAAAATTGAAAAAGTTTTACAAGATAACTTATCTCTCGGAAGCTCAATTGGCATCACCGGAACTCCAGGATTTGTAATTGGTGAAGAGCTAATTCCCGGCGCTATGGATGTTGGCGTTTTCAAAGAAAAAATTAACTCAATCAGATCTAAATAGTTTTTATATAATCAATTATAACCCAAGCTTAATTTAATTTAGGCTTGGGTTATTTTTTTATCTCAACTTATCTTGGAAAAATCTAACTTATCATCAGGTCAAAAAAAAGTAATCGAACTTTATCTTCAGGGTGCGAACCTTTTTGTTTCTGGAGGTGCAGGAACCGGTAAATCGTTTATTTTAAATTACCTAAAGCACAATTTTAGCTCACAAGGTTTACAAATTACTGCTAGCACTGGGATTTCAGCTGTCAACATTGGTGGCACAACCATTCATTCTTGGGCCGGCATTGGACTCGCCAATCAGCCATTAGAACAAATCATTAACAACCTCTACACCGCAAAACTCTCTAAGCTTCGCAAAAAAATTATTCACACAAAATCTCTTGCCATCGATGAAATATCAATGATTTCGGCAGAAACCCTTGATATTCTTGATTGCGTGTTCAAAGAAATTAGACAAAGCGCCAAGCCATTTGGTGGTTTACAAGTATTATTTTTTGGTGATTTTTTACAACTTCCGCCTGTCAATAGATTGGAAAATAAACCTAATTTTTGTTTTAATTCAAAAATTTGGAATGAACTGAATTTGCAAAATATAATTCTCGAAGAGATTTTCCGTCAGTCAGACAGTAAGTTTATCAAACTTCTAAACAACATAAGATTTGGCAAAATTGATGAAAATGATATAAAAATTCTTAAATCCCGCACCAATATCATCGACGAAACTTCTTCGATTCGCCCTACAATTTTAACCACTCATAACTCCAAAGTTGAAAATGTTAATCATAATTTCCTAAAAAATATCCCACATCCTGAGCAAACTTTTAACGCTGAATATAAAGGTGATTCTTTCAAAATTGAGTTTCTGAAAAAAAATTGTTTAGCATATCCGCAACTCAGATTAAAGGTTGGTGCGCAGGTTATGATGATAAAAAATTCTCTCCAAAAAGAAGGGATTATTAATGGCTCGTTAGGGATTGTTCGAGATTTTTCAAATAAAAAAAATTACCCAATTATTGAATTTGCCAACGGCAAAAGCTTCACTATAAGCCCAGAAGATTGGCTTCTTGAAAAATTTGACCCCGAAACCAAAGCCACAACCATTGAAGCCTCAATTTCACAAGTACCTCTAATATTGGCTTGGGCAATTACAATTCACAAATCGCAAGGATTAACTCTTGATAAAATTTCTTGTGATTTATCGGAAAGTTTTAGCGCTGGTCAATCTTATGTTGCATTATCAAGGGCGCGCAACTTAGAAGGAATTTTTATTCAATCGATTAATTTTGCGAAAATCAATGCCGATCAGGACGCCATAAATTTTTATAATCAAATTTCGTAAGATAAGAAAATGGTTAAAAAATATTTAGGTAAAATAAAAATCATAAACCATGCACCGAAAAGCAAATATGCTGGCGTTCCAGAGATAATTTTATCATGCTTTTTGTTATCAATAATTATAACTTTAGTACGCGATTTAAATAACCAATTTCATATTTTTTTCATTGTAATGATGCGCAATTTATGCGGAATTTTTGTTCTTATTCCACATTTTATTAAGCATCAAAAATCTTTATTTATTACCAACAACATCCACCTGCATTTATTCAGAAGCGCTAATGGAACCATCTCAATGTTTTTGTGGTTT
>VGDJ01000131.1 GCA_016869775.1 Alphaproteobacteria bacterium | reverse complement strand
TTCTTTCAATTCCAGATATCCCTGAAGCCAATAACATTAATGCACCTACAACCTCTACGACCATGATGTTAGCGCTTGGCGATTGTCTTGCGGTTAGCCTTATCGAGGCTAGAGGATTTAATGCCCAGAATTTTGGAACTTTTCACCCCGGAGGAAAATTGGGTTCGGCTTTTCTTAAAGCAAACGATATTATGCGTAAAGGTTCTCTAATACCAATTGTAAAAACAAGCACTCTTATGTCAGAAGTTTTGATTGAAATGACGTCAAAACATCTTGGCTGTACCGCAGTTGTTGATGATAAAGATAATTTGGTTGGCATTATCACTGATGGGGATTTGCGGAGGAATCTATCACAAAATTTTTTAAATGATTTAGCAGAAAATATTATGACTAAAAATCCTCAAATCATTGACAAAGATACTCTCGCAATTGAAGCTCTTGGACTGATGAATAAAAAATCAATCACTAGTATTTTTGTATCTCAAAATAATAAAATTATCGGCGTACTTCACATTCACGATTGTCTCAAAGCTGGAGTTTAAATCTGTTTATATTCATCTAATACTGTTAAAAAGCCTTATTAAGTTCAAAGATTAAATATTGACTAAAAACTATAATAACCTCAAAATGCGTTGAAGATTCTTCAATAATTTAAATCCCTTATGTCATCTACTGCTACCTTCTTTTATATAATTTCGGCTGTGCTATTTATTTTATCACTTTACGGATTATCTTCGCCAAAAACCTCGCGTCATGGCAATTATCTTGGAATCGCCGGAATGCTCTTAGCAATCATCACAACTCTATTCTTACCGCAAGTTCATAATATTTTACTAATATTATTAGCAATTATTATTGGCGGAGTTATTGGCTATGTTGTTGCCAATAAAGTCAAAATGACTTCAATGCCTCAGCTTGTTGCAGGTTTTCACTCATTAGTTGGTTTATGCGCTGTTTTTATTGCTATTGGAGCATTGTGGATGCCTGATTCATTTGGGTTAATCGAAGATGGTAAAATAAAATTTGCCAGCAAAATTGAAATGGGTCTTGGAGTAGTTATTGGCGCAATAACCTTTACGGGCTCAATAGTTGCCTTCTTAAAGCTCAACGGCAACATGTCTTCAAAATTAATAATTTTCAAAAAAAATCCCAAAAGGAGTTCAAAGATTATCGCTTTATCGCTGGCTATTTTATTAATCGGATTTTGCATCTTTGGCTCCAAATTTTTATTCATCGCCCTCACCTTATTATCACTTTTTATTGGTATAATTTTAATCGCCCCAGTTGGTGGAGCTGATATGCCAGTAGTAGTTTCAATGTTAAATTCATATTCGGGGTGGGCCTCTAGCGGTATTGGTTTTACCCTCAACAATCCTTTGCTAATTATAGCCGGAGCCCTTGTGGGCGCCAGTGGAGCCATTCTCAGTTACATCATGTGCAAGGCAATGAATCGCTCAATTTTCAACGTAATTTTCTCGGGCTTTAACGAAAATAATTCAACTCAAACCCACAGCAATAAAGAGCAAAGACCAATTAAAATCGCTAACGCCGAAGATGTTGCACACATAATCAAAGGTTCATCTTCAATAATAATCGTACCTGGTTACGGAATGGCAGTTGCTGGAGCTCAACACGCAGTATCAGAAATGACGCATTTACTCGAAAATACGGGCGCTTCGGTTAAATTCGCCATTCATCCCGTTGCTGGTCGGATGCCGGGCCACATGAACGTTCTCTTGGCAGAGGCCAATATCGATTACGAAAAAGTTTTTGAGCTTGATGAAATAAATTCTGAGTTTCGTAACGCCGACATAGCTTTTGTAATTGGCGCGAACGACGTTACCAACCCCTCTGCCAAAACCGATAAAACTAGCCCAATTTATGGCATGCCAATTCTCGACGTTGCGAACGCCAAGACTGTATTTTTCATCAAAAGATCAATGGGCGCAGGCTATGCCGGAGTTGATAATGAACTTTTCTACAACGAAAACACTATGATGATTTTTGGTGATGCCAAAAAAGTTGTCGAAGAGATTGTTAAAAATTTATAACCAACCTTTTAAAATCAACCCTCCCCCAACTCTAAAAAATCAAAAATTATGAAAACAAACGCTAACTCAATTCGCATAGGCAATGTTATAGAATTTCAAAACCAATTGTGGAAAGTCGTCAAACGCGAGCACGTCAAACCAGGTAAGGGTGGAGCTTATATTCAAGTTGAAATGAAAAACATCGTTACGGGCAACAAAACCAACACGCGCTTTGCTTCGAGCGAAGATGTTGAAGTGGCTTTTGTCGAGCAAAAAAATATGCAATTCCAATATTTTGATCAAAATGAAATAGTTGCTATGGATATGGAATCTTTTGAATCATTTAATTTTTCTAAAGATTTAGTCGGAGAGGCTTTACCTTTCTTGACTGAAGGTATGAATATTCGCATTGAATATTGCAACGACAAACCAATTTCAATTTTTTTACCTGAACAAGTTAACGCCGTAATTGCTCAAGCTGATGCGGTGGTTAAAGGTCAAACTGCCTCGGCATCTTATAAACCAGCAATTCTAGAAAATGGAGTCAGAATCATGGTTCCGCCTTTCGTTGAATCAGGCGAAGAAGTTATTGTTAACACCGAAGATTTTAGTTATGTCAGCCGAGCCAAACAATCTTAATAATAACCATAAAACTCTAGAATTTCATAAAATGAGTGGCGCTGGTAATGATTTTATTATCTTCGATCAACGCGGGGGAAGCAATGTTTTATCAAATAATCAAATTATTAAATTTGCCAATAGAAAAAACATCGGATGCGATCAACTAATTTTGATAAAAAAATGTCGAGAAGGCTTTGATTGTGAAATGCAAATTTACAATAGCGATGGCTCCGAAAGTTCAACCTGCGGTAACGCTACTCGCTGTGTAGCTGGCATTATTTTTGAAGAAAATCCTCAAAAAAATAAAATCATCATTAAAACTTCGGCTTCATTATTAGAATGCACAAAGATTTCTGAAAAATTAATTAAAGTTAATTTAGCTCAACCAAAAATTATTAATTCAAATATTCATATCGAGGGTTTTGATTTTATACATGTCGATGTTGGCAATCCCCACGCTGTGTCTTTTGTCGACAACATTCCGCACGATAATATTTTTTTTAGCGTGGCACCAAAAATCGAAGGCAATTTAAACATTTTTCCTAATCGAACTAATGTCGAGTTCGCCAAAATAATCAACGACTCACTAATCGAAGTACGAGTTTTTGAGCGCGGTGTGG
>VGDJ01000130.1 GCA_016869775.1 Alphaproteobacteria bacterium | reverse complement strand
CTGAGTATATTATAGCTCTGATGGTTGATGAAAGCTTTAATTTTGAAAATTTTAGAATTGTTAAAGCCTGAGATACTTTGAGACCAGTTATGTTTTTAGTAATCTTCATTACTTTTAATGGGCTTGATTTTAAAGCTTTTTGCGACGCTTTTGCTATTTTAATTGTTGTCATACGCTACTCCTTAGTGACCTTTTTATCACCACCATGACTATGAAATGTTCTGGTCGGCGAAAATTCACCAAACTTATGTCCAACCATTCCTTCAGTTACCGATACAGAAACAAATTTCTTTCCATTATGAACAGCAAAATTAATTCCAACAAATTGAGGAAGTATTGTTGATTTTCTGGACCAAATTTTAATGATTTGTTTCTTTGACGAGTTTACATAATCTTTAGCTTTTTTTATTATGTATCCTTCAACAAATGGTGGTTTTTTTGATGATCTTGGCATTTTATTTAACTCTCCTTGATTTAACAATAAGTCTGTTGGTATTATTTTTTCTTTTTCTTGTTATTTTACCTTTAGTAGGCTTACCTGTTGGAGACACAGGGTGTCTTCCTCCAGATGTTTTGCCCTCACCACCTCCATGTGGGTGGTCAACTGGATTCATAGCAACACCTCTGACAGTTGGTCTTATACCTAACCATCTTGATCTTCCAGCTTTTCCAATTGTAGAATTTTTGTTATCTAGATTTGATACCTGTCCAACTGTTGCCATGCAATTTAATGAAAAAAGCCTTATTTCTCCGGATTGCATTTTAAGTAAAGCATATCCGCTATCCTTTCCAACTAGCTGAGCATAGGTTCCTGCTGATCTAGATACAGCACCTCCACAACCAGGTTTAATTTCAATGTTATGAACAATTGTACCAATTGGGATGACTGCAAGAGGCATAGCATTACCAATTTTAATATCAATTAAATTTTTAGAAGAAAGAATAACGTCGCCTATATTAATTTTATGAGGCGCTAAAATGTAGGAGTAGATTCCGTCATCATACTTTAAGAGAGCAATAAATGATGTTCTATTTGGATCATATTCAATTCTTTCAACCTTAGCTTCAATATCCATTTTATCTCTTTTAAAATCTATGACCCTGAATGATTTTTTATGACCAGCAGATTTGTGTCTTACTGTAATGTGGCCAAAGTTGTTACGACCTGATCTCTCAGTGTTCTTTTTAGTTAGAATTTTTAAAGGCGAACCTTTCCACAATTCACTCTTATCAACTGATACATACTGTCTCAGTGTAGGTGTTACTGGTTTATAATTTTTGAGTGCCATTTGTTATTATGCAAAGTTGATTGTTTGATTTTCTTTTAGCTTAATTATAGCCTTTTTTATTGAAGTAGTGCAACCATCAATACCCTTAAACCGTTTATTTTTTGATTTTGTGTTAATTATATTAACTTTCTCAACTTCTACATTATAGATTTTTTTAATAAGAGATTTAATTTCAGATTTATTGCAGCTCGCATCAACTTCAAATGTGTATTTCCCGTTTGATGCAGTCGTATTAGATTTTTCTGTGTAAACCAAACCCTTAATTTTATCAAGATTTATAATATATGTCATTATTTTATTGCTCCCATAATTTTGGTTTCAAATGTACTTTTATCAATAATAAGGTGTTCAAAATTAATTAAATCAAGTGCGTTTATAGCTGTAGGATCAATTATTTTAATATTTTCAAGATTTCTCCCAGACTGAGCAAGAACACCGCCTCTATCAGTAACAATTAATGCGCTTTTAATTTTATTTTTTGCAAGCGCTTTTGAAACAAAGGATGTTTTGTTAACACTAATTTCAATATCAAATGTTATAACTTGATTATTTATAATTTTTGATTTTATTGCGTCTATAGTTGCTAGCATGGCAATTTTTTTAGGTATCGAGAAATCAAAGTCTCTTGGCATTGGTCCATGACAAGTTCTACCTCCAACAAATTGAACAGATCTTTTACTACCCTGTCTAGCTCTACCAGTACCTTTTTGCTTATATGGTTTTGCTGTTGTACCAGAAATTTCATTCATGGATTTTGTTTTTGCAGATCCAGACCTTTTTCTAGCCAGTTGCCAACGTATGACATAGGCCATGTTTTTAGGGCTTTTTACTTCAATTTGATTATTAATTTTATAATCTCTTTTAATAATTTCTTGGTTGCTGAAATTTATTTCAGGTATATTAATAGATTTCATATTTTAGGTATTATTTATTTTTATTATCACATCGGATCCGTTTTTACCAGGCACACACCCTCTGAGACCAACAACTGAGTTATTTATATCTAGATAATCAACAGCAATATTTTTTACCGTTGTGTTATCTGATCCCATATGTCCAGCCATTTTTTTTCCTTTGAATGTCTTACCGGGATCTTGTCTTTGTCCAGTTGATCCGTGTGAGCGGTGCGAAATAGAAACACCATGGGATGCTTCAAGACCACGAAAGTTCCATCTTTTCATGACTCCTGCAAAACCCTTTCCTGTTGTTTTACCTCTTACCGAAATTTTGTCACCTTCTTTAATAATTTTAGATATATCTACAAAGTCTCCTTCTTTAAATTCTAATAAGGTTTTAACATTTGATACCTTAAGCGATTTGTGAACCGAAATTTTCTTCTTGTTGTAGAAGCCAACTAATGATTTATTAATTTTTTTTATGTTATCTTGTTTTTCAAATCCTATTGTAATCTTGTTTTTATTTTCGCCAGCATGAACCTCAACAACAATAGCATCATGAATCTTGATCATTGTTAACGCAACTGCGCTTCCATTGTTTTTATAAACATGAGTCATTCCAATTTTTTTACCCAACAATTCTAACATTTTGTATTTATTCCTATTTTTGATTTAATGCAATTTTAATATTAACCCCAGCTGATAGATTTAATTTCATGAGGGCATCTACTGTCTGGTTTGTTGGTGAAATTATTAGCAATCGCTTTGATGATCTAATTTCAAACTGTTCTCGAGAGTCTTTATCAACGTGAGGGCTTCTTGTTACGCAAAATTTCTCAATTTTGGTGGGTAAAGGTATTGGTCCTTTAATTCCCGCTCCTGTTCTTCTAACCGTACCTATAATTTCATTCATCGCTTTGTTTAATACAAAGTGGTCGAATGACTCAAGGGTTATTTTAATACTCTCTTTGTTTTTCATATTTATCTCAGATTTACTTCAACACTTTACTCACTACACCCGCACCAACAGTTCTGCCACCTTCACGGATAGCGAAGCGAAGACCTTCTTCCATAGCGATTGGGCAGATGAGTTGAACAGTTAGTCTAACATTATCTCC
>VGDJ01000129.1 GCA_016869775.1 Alphaproteobacteria bacterium | reverse complement strand
TAAAGTTTTTGCTGAAGCAAGAATTTGCGGATTCAGAATTTGCATACCAACATAAACAAAAGATCGCTCGATTTGCAAACTTTGCGATGAAAAATCTCGAACCAAAAGCTCATTTTCAATTAAATCAAAATCTCCGCAACCATCATATCCATAGAATTCCGAGGTTTTTTTTAGTCCTAGCAAAAAGTCATGCTTGGTTGAATTAAATTTACTAAAAAGATACTCCATATCTGAAATTTCAGCTTTATCATGCCACAAAACATCGCCGTTAAGTGTTAATAATGGTTGATTAACATCAATTTTATCAAGCGCAAAAAACAAACCACCGCCGGTTTCAATTTTTTCAGATTCACGCGAAATTATGATTCTTGGATCGTTCACCGACTTAACAAAATCGACAATTTCATCGGCAAGATAAAAAGCATTAATTAAAATTTTTTGCACCGAAGAAATTTTTTGGACCTTATCCAAAATATGACCAAGAATAGACTTGTTTTGAACTTTAAGCAATGGCTTGGGAGTTGATTGAGTCAACGGCATCATTCTTTCGCCACGTCCTGCACAAAATATAAAAACTTGCGTGATATTATTCATAATTATTTTTTAATTGAAAAAAGCGGTTGAGCACTTGCATTCTCAATTTGATAGGTCAGAACTCCGCCGGATTGAGCCGTCCATAGTCTTTTATAATATCCGTTTAGAGCGAGCAATTCTTCATGAGAACCATCTTCAACAATTTTACCTTTATCAAAAACTAAGATTCTATCCATCATTTGTAGAGTTGATAAGCGATGCGCTATTACCAAAGTAGTTTTATTTTCCATCAAGTTTTTCAAACTTTGCTGAATCATGTTTTCAGTAACCGAGTCAAGCTGACTAGTAGCCTCGTCCAAAACCAAAATTGGGGCATTTTTAAAGAATGCTCGAGCAATAGCAATTCTTTGTCGTTGACCTCCCGACAATTTTACACCCCTCTCGCCAACCTGAGAATAATAACCCTCGGGCATTGACGAAATAAATTTGTGCGCCGAAGCCTTGATAGACGAATCAATAACGCGCGCCATTAATTCATCTTTGGATATGGGGCTTTTATTGCCATAAGAAATATTCTCGATCAAATTACGATGAAACAAAATAGCTTCTTGCGGAATTACACCGATTGCATCATGAAGCGAATCTTGCGAGACTTCAGCAATATCTTGGTCATCAATCAGAATTTTACCCTCTTGAACATCGTAAAAACGAAGTAATAAATTAATGAAGGTTGATTTGCCACTGCCAGAATGTCCAACTAAGCCGACTTTTTGTCCAGCCTTGATAATCAGAGATTTGTCGCTAAAAAGTGGGCTATTTTGATGATATGAAAATTTAACATTGTCATAAACTATTTCGCCTTGAGAAATCTGAAGTTTTTGGTTGGAATCTTTAATTTCCGAAGTTTTTGCAACCACGCTTAGAGCTTCTTTGACAACACTAAATTCCTCTAAAAAATTACGAATTTGTTTCATAAAATCTTGAATAATATTGTGCAAAAAATTATTGATGCCAAAAATTAAAATAAAATCACCAATAGTAACTGAGCGCTTAGAGTATAGCCAAACCAACACTGCAAAACATAAAATAAAATAACCAGAAGAAATAAGACTCAAAAAAGTATAATATTTATTAAGATAAAGACCGCGCTTTGAATAAAGTTCACTAAATTTTCTTTGAAATTTATCAACTCGATTCAACTCTGACTTGGCGCTAGAAAATAATTTTATGTTTTGAATATTGGCAAAAATATCAACAATATTGCCCATAATTCGACTTTGTTGATTTGCGACATTCATCGAAAGGCGATTGGTCAGAAGAGCAGAGCGATAAGCAATTGGAATAATAATCGCAATCCAAATCAACAAAGCAAAAGCAAAGAAAAAATTTATGGTACTCAAAGTTATAAAAGCGAACAAAACCGCCAAAGCGCCACCAAAAAAGTTGTATAAAAAAATTTCAATAATTTTTGGCGTGGAGTTGAATAGGTCTCGAACCTTGTTAACCAGAGATCCGGAGAAATTATTTTGAAAAAAAATATGCGATTGCGCTAAAAGTTTTTTGATTGAATCGTGAGTGATTTGATTACGCAATTTTGGCAAAAAAATCGCCCACACATAATCTGAAATTCTTGCTAAAATACTTGGCATCAAAATTAAAATCGCCAACAAAATCATGATATATTTGGTATTAGAAAAAAGATTTTGTGGGTCCGAAATTATAATTTGATTAATAAGAATCTTAGAAACCAAAGGCATCAAAGAAATATTGATAGCACTAAATATGATAACCGCAATATGAACGCAAAGCAGGAACTTGAAAGGCAAGACCGCTTGTGCGAGAAATTTAAAAATTTTTTTATTATTAATCATTAAAAAGGTTTTTGATTAGGCTGAGAATTGATTTAATTAAATTTTTTGGCCTTAAATTTTTTTGATTTTAGTAACAAATTAAAAATTATTTTTTTATCCAAAATCAATAATTTTTATTAAACTCTAAATTTGTTATTTATTATAAAAAGTCAAGACCGATATCAACATTTTGGCATGAATTTGTAAGCGAACCGATCGAGATAAAATCAATGTCCAAAACCGAATATTTATTAATATTTTCAAGATTAATTCCGCCCGAAACCTCAATTAAAGTTTGTGGAGAATTTTTGCGAATTAACTCGATTGATTCTTCAATTTCGACAATTTCCATATTATCAAGCATGATGATATTGGGCTTGAATTTAATAGCTTGCCCAACTTGAGTGAAATTGTCGCACTCGATTTCAATTTTTTGCTCTAAAGTAAGATTACTTAATTTCTGCAAGACATTTTCGACACCTTTGCAAGCGTTAATATGATTATCCTTAATCAAAATTAAATCGGCTAAACTAAAGCGATGGTTATATCCACCGCCACACATAACAGCGTATTTTTGGAGCTCGCGCAAATTAGGCAAAGTTTTGCGTGTATCAAGAATTTTGATGCGCGAATTATTGAGTTTTTTAACAAAATTATGAGTGGTAGTCGCGATAGCACTAAGATGCTGAATAAGGTTTAATATCAACCTTTCTGCGACCAAAATTAGCTTGTCGTTTCCATGGCCCTCAACAATATTTTGCGACTTTTTTACGATCTCTCCATCGCCAACCAAAAAATTATATTTGATTTCACAATCCAAAAATTTTTTGGATTTTTTTAGTTGTAAAAAAACTTCATCAACAATTTTTGTGCCACAAAAAATCAAATCTTGACGAGCATTAATTTGAAAAGTACATATCGAAAATTCATCGATTGTTAAATCAGAAGTGATGTCGTTAAAAGCATTATCTTCGATCAAAGCCATTTGAATTATCGAA
>VGDJ01000128.1 GCA_016869775.1 Alphaproteobacteria bacterium | reverse complement strand
CCTTTTCTGACATCCTAAAATAATATATTAATTTTAATTTGCAAAAAAAATTTTAATAATTTTTAATGTTGCAACAATTTGAACACGATAAATTTCAATTGATAAAAATATTAAAGCAAAAAATATTTTAAATTTTTAGGCTTCAAAATACAAGGGTATAACCATAAAGGCGTTACCCTAAAATTTATTAATTTTTACAATTATAAAAAATTTCATTTTAAAAATAAACTTATTTTTTAAGACATGTTAAAAATTGTTTTATTTCAACCAGAGATTGCAGGAAATGTTGGGGCGATAATAAGGAATTGCGCAGTTTTTGGTGCGGATCTACACATTATCGAACCTTGTGGCTTTCCGTTTGACATGAATAGAATAAAAAAGTCAGCTTTGGATTATTTGAAATTTGTAAAAATTATTCGCCATCAATCTTTTCAAATTTTTTACGAAACTTATTTTGAGAAAAAAAATGCCAGACTTATTTTGGCGACAACTAAGGCAAGTAAAAATCTTTTTGATTTTCAATTTAATGAAAATGATTTTATTATATTTGGCAATGAGAGTTCTGGAGCTCCACAAGAAGTCCATGAAGTTTCGGACTTTAGAGTTAAAATTTTTATGGAAGCTTTTAGATCAATAAATATTGCCACCTCTACTGGTATTTTTTTGGCTAAAGCAAGAAATGACATTAATATTTGATTAATAAGCTAATTTTTCTTTGATTCTTCATTTTTTGCTTTAATTGATAATAGTGGAGCAATATTTTTGATAACTCTACCTGCGACTGGTGCCGCTACCATACCCGCCGTATTAAAGCTGTAATTAGGTCGATCAAATAGCACATAAACTAGATATTTTGGTTCAAAAATTGGAAAAGCCCCAACAAAAGATGCTAAAGTTTGTCCTTCATTATATCCTCCAAGCTCCGCTCTGTCAGCTGTTCCAGTTTTGCCTCCAACCTCATAGCCCTTGATATTGGCATATTTTCCAGTTCCTTCTTCAACGACATTGCGCATTAAAATTTTCATTTTTTCAACGGTTTCATTTTTTAGTAATTTGTTCGGAAGTTTTGGCGGTTCGTCTAGTTTCAAAAAGGATGGTTTAAATAAATATCCACCATTTACAATTGCCGATGTAGCCAATGCCAGATGAAGCGGGGTTGAAGCAATGCCATGTCCGTAAGAAATTGTATATAAACTAATTTCGCTCCAATTTTTAAGTGGAGCCATTATTCTGCCAAGACCCGGAAAATCAGCCTCAACTTTTTTTAAAAATCCAAATTTTCCAAGAAATTCTTTTTGGTTATAAATTCCTACTTTTTCAGCGATTTTTATGGTTCCAATATTAGAACTTTCTGCAAAAATTTCTTTAACACTCATTTGTGGTTTATGGTTATCGTGGTCTTTGATTGAAAATTTTCCATATTTAATCGGCTCACCTACATAAAAAATATCTTCTAGGTCAATTAAATTATGCTCAAAAGCCATAGCGTTAGTAAAAATTTTCATTACCGAACCAAGTTCATAACTACCATTTGCAACCATATTAAACCTCTGTTCAGGCTGAGCGTCACTTTGAATATTTGCATCAAATGATGGTAAAGATACCAACCCCAATATTTCGCCAGTATTTACATTCATAACGATACCCGAAGCTGATTTGGAACGAAATTCCTCTTTGGCTTTATTGAGTTCGTCAAATAATATGTCTTGAATTCTGACATCCATTGCCAAAGTTAAATCTCGATTCATCATTAATTGGCGATCATATTGCATTTCAATACCAGAAAGACCTTTTCTATCAAGATCAACATAACCAACATAATGGCTCGCTATGTTTTTTTGCGGATAAACTCGAATCAAATCATCTTCAAAAATTAAACCCGCTATTTGTAATTTTTCTACCATTTCTACTTGAGAGGGCGTAAGGTTGCGCCGAATTAAAATCCAGTGTTTGCTGTGCTTACCATCAGTGATTTTTTTTAAAATATCGTCATAGGATAAATCATCAAAGCTAGTCGTAATTGCTTTGGCGACTAGCTTTGGATCGCGAACCAAAACCGAGCTCACATAAAGTGATTTTGTTTTTAAATCAGTGGCTAACAAAACTCCATTTCTATCAAAAATATCAGCTCTTTTTAAGCTATTTTTTGATTCATAAATATTTTTAATATTGTTGGCATCTTTTGTGGATACAATATAAACCAAGCGAAAGATGATAAAAAGAAATATTAAAAAAATTACAAAAAATAGTAATTTTAATCGACCATATGGAATTTTTGTATTTTCCATTTTATATTTTAAGTTCGGTTACAAGTTTTTTTACAGCCTCTACTGATTTATCAAACATTTGTTTTTCTTCGTTATTAAGATTTATTCTATAATTTTTTCAACCCCTGAAGCCCCAATTATCGCAGGAACTCCGATAAATAAATCTTTGACGCCATATTGACCATTTAAATAAGTGGCAATCGGTAGAATTTTTTTCTTGTCAAATAAATAGCTTTGAGCCATGTCTATTGCAGAAGTAGCGGGAGCGTAAAATGCCGAGCCATTGCCTAAAAGTTTGACAATTTCGGCACCACCATCTCGAGTTCTTTGCACGATTTCTGCAATTTTTTCTTCGCTAGAAAAGCCCATTTTTAGCATATCTGGAACAGGAATGCCTGCGATTGTAGAATAGCGAATTAACGGCACCATAGTATCGCCATGCCCGCCTAAAACGAAAGAATTAACATTTTCAATACTTACTTTAAATTCTTCGGCTAAAAATAATGACATACGTGACGAATCTAGAACTCCGGCCATTCCAACTACTTTGTTGGTTGGTAAGCCTGAACATTTTTGCATAACATAAACCATTGCATCAAGCGGGTTGGTAATGACGATCACAAAAGCTTTGGGTGCATATTTTTTGATATTTTCGGCGACTGATTTTATGATTGCGGTATTAGTGTTAAGAAGGTCGTCGCGACTCATGCCCGGTTTGCGAGCGATACCTGCGGTGACAATAATTACATCGGAATTTTCGATTAAAGCAAAATCACTGCCTGCAGTTAGATTGCTAGCGAAGCCTTCAACCAAAGAAGATTGTGCAATGTCTAAAGCCTTGCCCTTGGCGACTCCGTCATTGACATCAACCAAAACCACATCGCCTAAATTTTTAAGGCTAATTAAATGAGCTAGAGTTCCGCCGATATTGCCGGCTCCGATTAAAGAAATTTTATTTTTTTTAAGCATAATTTATAAATTTTGATTGATAATTGTTAAAATTTGTTGAAAAACTTCATCACTATTTTTCATGCCATCGATGATTTTAATTCGCGAATTATTTTTCGCCAACTGAAAATATGCATCATAAATTTTTTGATGAAATTCTGCACCGAGCTTGTCATATCGATTATTTTCATGACGCTTGGCTGTCCTTTTAAATCCTTCTTCTAAAGTAATATCGATGAAAA
>VGDJ01000127.1 GCA_016869775.1 Alphaproteobacteria bacterium | reverse complement strand
CCTGCGGCCGGACTTGAACCGGCAAGGGTTTTAAAACCCCACGGATTTTAAGTCCGTTATGTCTACCATTCCATCACGCAGGCAATCATTTTTAGCCAAAAAATAATAATTTGATTAATCAACTAATCAAGAAATTTTTTAAGAACAACGGAAATATTTTCGAGGGGAATTTGTTTAACAATTTTGGCTTTACCGAGGGTTTCTAACAGGATAAAAGTTAATTGATTTTTTTCAGTTTTTTTATCTTTAAATAAATGATTTATTAAGTTCTCTAATGACCAGTTTGAACGAATGTTTTTTATATTTAATTCAAAGCCACATCTTTGAAGATGATTGAAAATTTTAGTAAACGTACCTTGTTTTATTAAATTCATATTGAGCGACAATTGACTTGCCATCACCATTCCGATTGCCACCGCTTCACCATGCAAAATTTCTGATGAATAGGCGACTTCAGCTTCAAAAATATGGCCAAAAGTATGACCAAAATTCAATAATGCTCTTTCACCATTTTCTTTTTCATCGCGCCCAACAATTTGAGACTTTATTTCACATGATCGTGAAATAATTTGGCATAAAATTTGAGAATTTTTAGCAAAAATATCAGCTAAATTTTTATCCAAAAAATCAAAAAAATTAGCATCACAAATGAAACCATATTTAACCACTTCGGCATATCCAGCCTTAAATTCTCTGACTGGAAGGGTATCAAGAAAATCAATATCACAAATTACCAACTTTGGCTGATAAAAGCTTCCGATCAAATTTTTGCCATTTTTTGAATTAATTGCGGTTTTTCCTCCGACTGAACTATCAACCATTGCCAAGAGAGTGGTCGGAATTTGAACAAAATCAAGACCTCGCAATAAAATTGAGGCGCAAAAACCAGTTAAATCACCAATAACACCGCCTCCAAAAGCAATCAACAAAGTTTTACGATCAATATTTTTTTGCAAAATTTGCTCACAGACATCTTCTAAAGTAGCAAAAGATTTAGCTTTTTCACCATTTTCAACTATAACAAAATCAAGATTTGGTATTAAAAAACGAATTTTGTCGCCATGAATTTTATGAACGATATTATCGGTTATAACGATTATTTTAGAGTAATTTTTAGAATGCAAAAAACCCTGCAGTTCATCAATAGAGCCATTTCCTACAATAATTTGGTATGAGTTATTTTTGAGATTAAGATTGATTTTGTTAAACATTTTTAAGAGATGGTTTTTATTTTATTGATTATCTTATCAATCAATTCATCGAAAGTTAGATTGGTAGTGTCAAACTCAAAATCAGCCTCTTGATAAATCGGATAACGAATTTTTGCTAAATCTTCGAGCACTTGTCGCTTATTTTTATTGTTAAGAAGCGGTCTACTTAATTTTGAGGACACTCTCTTTATGGTTTCTTCAATCGAAGCATGAAGCCAAACTACCGTGGCATTTTCTTTTAAAACCTTGCGCGTTTCATGATTAAGATACGCGCCCCCACCCAAGGATAAAATTATTTCTTCATCTCTTGAAACAATATCTTGGATAATTTTGGCCTCAATTTCTCGAAAGTATTTTTCACCATTTTGAGAAAAAATATCAGCAATTGAGCGATGCTCATTATCTTCGATTTCTTGATCGCTATCAATAAAATAATATTTAAGATTTTGCGCAAGCCTCAACCCAACACTGGATTTACCCGCACCCATTAATCCTACAATCGCAATTATCTTTTTTTTATTCATTTTTTTATCTTGAAAAAATTTTTACCAACAATAATATTTTAATTCAGGTTCATCAACCAAAATCTTAATTAATTAACCAATTCGAGGAATTCATATGATTGAATATAACAGCAAAACTTCTTTTGCCTCATCTGCGTCTAGAACGGCCACTTTTGATTCCGCTCTTCGCGACTACATGGTAAAAGTTTATCAACACATGTCGGTTGCTCTGGCGATTTCTGGATTAATTGCTTTTATGGTTTCAAGCTCTCCACAACTCATGCAAGCCATTTTTGGAACTCCGCTAGCTTATCTAGTTATGTTTGCACCCTTAGTTTTTGTGATTGTTTTTGGCTTCAAAATAAATTCTCTGTCTGCTGAAAAAGCTAAAAATTATTTATATTTTTACTCAGCTTTGATGGGCTTATCAATGGCAACCATCTTTGTTGTTTATACAGCCACAAGCATCACTCGAGTTTTCCTAATCACCGCTTCAACCTTTGGAGCTATGAGCTTATATGGTTACTCAACCAAAAAAGATTTAACCAGCTTTGGCTCATTCTTAATTATGGGCTTGATTGGGATCTTGATTGCTTCATTAGTTAATATCTTCTTAAAAAGCTCTGGCCTTGATTTCGCAATTTCAATCATTGGTGTTTTTGTATTCATAGGCCTCACAGCTTATGATACTCAAAGAATCAAGCAAACATATTATCACTTTGCTGGAAACAACGAAATAGTCAATAAAATGGCAGTTCTTGGAGCTTTAAATTTATACATGGACTTCATCAATCTATTTATCATGCTACTTCGTTTCTTTGGCGAAAGAAAAAACTAAATCAATTATAATAAATATTTTGAAAATTTTAAAAAGAGTTTGAGGCTTTGCTTCAAACTCTTTTTTGTTGGCTTTTTTTTGGCTTTTTTGTTATCAATTTTTTACTCGTAAAATTTGTTGAGCAAATAACTAAAATTTCAATCAGAATTTTCCCAAAAAATGCCAAAGATTTTTAAGCTCTATTTAATTTTTTTAAAAAAATAGCCATCAAAAATAAATCCAAAAATAAGTCATTTAGTCCGACTTTATCAAGCAAACAAAATCAGTAAAATGTTTGAATTTTTAGCACAAAATTTTTTTAAAAAATTAGTTAAAGAGCGCTTGATTTTAGAATTTAGGTTTTTAACATGTCGCGAACTTTTTATTGGGTTTTAGTCCTTAAAATAAATTCATAATTCAATTCAATTAAAACTTACTTTTTAGGTTTTTGATACTAATTATTGATAGTTTTTAAGTTTATTCCCTTCGCCAAAATTCTTATATAACTCACTCATATTCCTTGGTAGCTCAGCGGTAGAGCAGTTGGCTGTTAACCAATTGGTCGGGGGTTCGATCCCCTCCCAAGGAGCCATTTTATGTCTTAACCCTATAGTCATAAGGCTTCAGATGGCTTTTAACTCAAACGTTAAAAATTCGAACTAATCTCCCTTTCTTCCTTACTCACCGTCTTTCAGCCAATAAAATCGACACTTCCCGGAACTTTTACCACTTGGCTTTGGAGATATAAATTCAAGTAACTTGAAGCTGGAATTGAGGCTTTAAAAAAGTTTAAAACGGAGAATTTTCTGATCTTATTTTTTAAGATGATAGCTTTGCGAGCCTTTATTATGTAGACTTTCTTGAAGATGGATAGCAGTGGAGATTTATACCAAATCCCATCTTTAAATAAAATTATAACAAAATATTTTTGCCAGTC
>VGDJ01000126.1 GCA_016869775.1 Alphaproteobacteria bacterium | reverse complement strand
GATTCGAGCGGTTTAATCTTAAATTTTCTTTATTCGCTTTCGCAAATAAAGGAGGCGCTCGGCCACCTGTCCATAATAAAATTAATTAAACTCAAGTTTTATAATTTCGAGAGTTTTAATTGAATTTTTATATTATCTATTTGGAAAATAAACTGATGTAAAACTTAAACAAGTAAGTTCAAAAATTAAGGCTGGCAAAGATAAATTTCCATAAAATTAATTGCAAGATTAAATTTTATGATTTGTTTTTAAAATTTAGAGCCAACTTGAATAAAAATGGATTAAGAATTATCGAAATAATAGCACTTGCAATCACCATATCGTAGAGGCTTTGCGAGATAATATTTAAGTTCATTGCTAAAGCGGTAAGGATAAAAGAAAATTCGCCAATTTGAGCAAGGCTGGCGGATAAAATTAGGCTTTCACCAGTTTTTTTTCTAAAAAGTTTCATAATCAAAAATGCCATAATCGCTTTGCCAAAAATTACTAAAATTGTGGTGATTAAAACTAAAATTGGTTCTTTGGTAATGATTGTGGGATTAAAAATTAAGCCAACTGAAATAAAAAATAATACTGCAAAAATATCGCGTAATGGAAGAGTTTTATCGACTGTTTTGCGTCCGAGTTTACTCTCATTTAAAACAAAGCCTGCCAAAAAAGCTCCCAAAGCAAACGATGCGCCAAAAATTGCGTGTGCAATAAAAGCAAAGCCACTTGCAATTGCCAAGACTGAAAGCGAAACTAATTCTCTAGAGCGCACTTTGTAGATGGTGATTAAAAAAGTGGGTAAAATCTTTTTGCCGATTGTGATCGTAGCAATAGCAAAAATAATAATTTTGGCGGTGATTGAAGTGATGTTTTCAAAAATAATTTGTGAATTGATTTCGTTATTGAGATGAATCATATCAATAATAGTCGGCAAAATAACCATAACAATAATCATGGCGATATCTTCAATTACCAGCCAACCAATAGCTATTTTGGACACTGTAGTGTTTTTTATGTGATATTGTTCAAATTGTCGAAGCATTACAACTGTGCTAGCTACTGATAACGAAATGCCAAAAATTAAACTTTCCAAAAAATTGTATTTTAGCAAAATTGCGCAAAGAGTGCATAGAAGACTAGTGGAAAGCATTTGAATTATAGCGCCGGGGATTGCAATTTTATGAACATTAATTAGGTCTTTCATTGAAAAATGTAAGCCCACTTCAAACATCAAAAGTATAATGCCGATTTCGGCTAATTGTTTTGCTATTGCAATATCAGCTATAAATCCCGGCGTGTTTGGGGATAAAAAAATTCCGGCTACAATATAGCCAATAATGGTTGGGAGTTTTAAGCGTGATGCAATAAAGCCAAGCAAAAAAGCAAATACAACACTAAAAACCAGCGTGCTAATTAGAGGATAAGATTGCTCCATGAATTTTATAAATAATTGCAAATACTAAACTATTCCGGCCTTTTTGAGCTCTTCTCGAGCTTTTTTTAGGTCATTTTGAAATTCGACATTTTGCATTAAACCTCCAACCAAAAAGGTTGCCAGTTGTTTTCCGCCTTCGAGATCTTGCGGATAGTGCATTCCAACTTGAACTCGATGCCAAGCAATTTCATGAGCGTAGGAACGAAACTCTTCAGTTTTATTTGGAATCAATAATCCCATAACAATTGCATAAATATAGCCTCCAGTGGTATGTCCGCTTGGATAACAAAACCCAGAACTCTTAGAAATTAGTGGCTGAACTTCGTTGCTAACTTCAAATGGGCGGGATATTTTCCAATAATCTTTAACGCCATTAGTTACGTCACGCGAAGTATCGCCAACTCTATCAAGCAAAGAATAAAGTTTAGGAAATTTTTCGCGTGTAATTGATTTATAAACGTGGTTAACAACGGTTTCTGGTCTGAGTTGCTTTTCATTTAAGGCTTGATCAATTTCTTCGAGTTCAACATTTTTTTGTATTAAAATAACTTGCTCAATTTGATTTTTATGCTCTGAGCTATTCATGTTGAAGGGTTTATCGATTACAAAAGGTGAGATTGATTCAAATCCAAAATATTTATTGGCCCAAGCATTATGAATAAAAGGGTTATTTAAAATAATTGTAATTAATGAAATTGAGATGAATTTGTTGAGTTTCATATTTTTTTGGAAGAAATGTAATTAACATATTGATTTGTTACTCTAAGATAAATGGCATATAACTTAAAATCAATTTTAATCTTTTTACTATGAATAATATCAGTTTTTATGAAGCAAATTACGGTGATTCAAGATTTGTTTTATATCAAATATTTAAAAAATTTTTTGATGAAAAATCCGCCTCGCCAATATCTGAAATATTCAATGAAGTTATTAATCAAAACTCACAAGAAAAAACTTTATCAATTGAAGAGTATCTCAATCAAATTGACGATGATTTTTTATCTCAAGTTATGATTGGAATGGTTGATAATCTTGATCAAATTAATCAAATTATAGAGTCAACAAATGAAAAAAATTTAACATTTGAGGAACAAATAATCTTAAAATTAATTATTTTTGAACTTAAATTTTTGTCTGAAAATTCAGTGCAAAGTATTTTCGAAGAATATAAAAAAATCTGCAAAAATAATTCAATAAAATATCCACAAAATTTAGTTATTGAACTAATCAAAAAGCTTAGAGAATTTGAATTTTAAGATTTAAAATTTTGTTGTTTGATTAATTGACAATTTGGTTGGCAAAAAATATTATTTGCACAATTTTGCAAATCGAAAAATCAATCAATCATGCCAAAACGAACAGATTTAAAATCAATATTAATAATTGGTGCTGGACCAATTGTAATTGGTCAAGCTTGTGAATTTGATTATTCCGGAACTCAAGCCTGTAAAGCTCTTCGTCAAGAAGGTTATAGAGTTGTGCTAGTTAATTCAAATCCAGCAACAATTATGACTGACCCTAATATTGCTGATAGAACTTATATAGAGCCAATAACCCCCGAAATTGTTGAAGAAATTATTCGTCAAGAAAAGCCCGATGCCATTCTTCCAACCGTTGGCGGACAAACCGCGCTTAATTGCGCACTAGCGCTTGAAAAAAATGGTGTTCTCAAAAAATATGGAGTTGAGCTAATCGGCGCATCGGTTGAAGCCATCAAAAAAGCCGAAGATCGTGCCTTGTTTCAAAAATCTATGGAAAAAATCGGCCTAGAAACTCCTAAAAATTCTATTGTTCATAACCTCGATGAAGCAAAACAAGCACTCAAAAAAGTTGGTTTGCCAGCTATTATCAGGCCTTCATTTACAATGGGTGGAGCTGGTGGAGGCGTTGCTTACAGCGAAGAAGAGTTTTTTCAAATTGTTGAATATGGTTTAACAATATCCCCAACTCATGAGGTTTTGATTGATGAATCAATAATTGGTTGGAAAGAATACGAAATGGAAGTGGTTCGAGATAAAAATGATAACGCCATTATTATTTGTTCAATCGAAAATATCGATCCTATGGGTGTTCATACT
>VGDJ01000125.1 GCA_016869775.1 Alphaproteobacteria bacterium | reverse complement strand
ATTGGGCTTGAGGACGAAGCTGTTTTAAATGGCCATTTTGAGTTTTTAAAAAGTTCTTTTAATGAACAACAAAAATGGGCTCAAGAATGTTCGACCGACGAATATAAGGTTATTTTGGAAAAAAAAATCAAACATCTTGATGCAATTATAAAAGCATTAGGTAAAGAGGGACAAAAATCGACTTTATCTAGCGTTTCATCTGAAAGGGATCAATATAATCGTGATCTTTATCAACCTATAAAATTTGAAAATTTAAAAGAACATCTAGATGAAAAAACTAAGCTTTCTACCGGTTTTGAATATAGTGAATTGGAACAATTAATTAGTCAATATAGGGATAGTAATTTTGATGGCAAAGCATGTTTTGAAAAGCTTGACAGCAGTAGATATACTTTTAATGAATTTGAAGAAATTGAAGGGACTGAGCTTTCAGTTTATTCCCCAAGTTTATATCAAAAATTCATGGGTTATGTTTTAAATAAAAAATATCGGGAAGAATGGAAAAAAGATTTGAAGGATAGGGTGATAGATATTGCCGGTGAAGCTTCCGATTCTATTATTAGTGATGGAATTAAACAAAATAGTTTTGTTAGCGTTAATGTTATTGATTATATTGCAGATCAACTTGGTTTTGAACTTCAGCATCAAGATAATTTTCAACGTAGAATTAAAGAAAAAAATTCTACTGATGATGATAAAATGATTTGGATCCATAACCCACGTGGTGTTCATTTTACCGCTTTTGTACCATCATCAGAGATTGCAAGATTTGAAAATGAAGTTACGCAAAATCAATTAGAATTACCCGAAGATCAATCGGGACCAAAAATGACAGCTCCTAAAACTCCTCTAGGAAATATTGAAGATAAATTGATTTCAGTTGGATTAACCCCTGAATTGTTTAAGAATAGTCCTAAATTAAAAGAAATTAAAGAAAGCAAAAAACCCAAAATATACCAAATAGGAAATGAAACAAATGATTTTATAACATTTTATTTTGATCAAAAAAAACATAATTTAAAAATTAAATTCACCACAAAATATAAAGAATTAGATATGAGTTCAATTTCTCACCTTTTTATTTTTGATGAAAATTTTGAATTAAAGGAAACTAGACAAGATACAACCGATGCTACTGGTTCAAAAACTTCTACAATTACTGATTTCAGCGATAATGGATTCATCGAAATTCTAGAAGAACGAAAAAGCAGTTTAAAAAAAATTATAAATAAAATTAAGAATGCTGAAGTCCCCAATAATGATCCTACCGCTCCTGAGCTAAATCGCGCAAAGCTGAACAGGGGGGGGGCAAGGGGGCCACATAGATAGACAAATCTAGGTATCTAAACGTTGCCCAAAAATACAAATATTATGTAGCAAAACTCTTGGCTATAAAGAGATAAATATTTTTAAAACTACAATTAAACAAAACAATGCCTCACATTATCATTGAACACTCGAAAGCATTTGACGACTCTTCGATGATTAATATCGGTAGTCAAATCCAAAAAATTATGGCTAATATCGCCCATGGAAATTTTGATGCCGATCAATGCAAAATTAGAGCAATTTCTTATCAACAATTTAAGGTTGGACTAGAAAAACATAATACAAATTTTATTCATATTTCTATTAAAATTTTGGCGGGAAGAGCTCTGGAAATTAGACAGCAATTGGCACAAAAAACTTTTGATTTGGTCGAAGATTTTTATCGAAACCAAGATAACTTGAATTTGAGATGCGATATATCGATTGATATTGTTGAAATGGATCGCGATTGCTATAAAAAAATTACAATAAAATAAATTATTGGGGCTTGAGGTTTGTGAATCGAGTTCTAGCTATAATTTGATGATGAAGATAATTCTTGAAGGGCAAAAACCTCAAATTTGCAATTATTGTTTTTGTAGGCTTCAATTGCTCCAACTAAAGCTTTGGCGCCTGAAATGGTAGTGGTGTATGTAATACCGCGCATCAATGATGTTCTGCGAATTGAAAAGCTGTCTTTGGTGGCTTGAGCGCCTTCGGTTGTGTTGATTACGAGAGTTATTTCTTTGCGATCAATCATATCAACGACATGGGGTTTATCTTCGGTAATTTTGTTGACAATGGTAACGGCGATATTGTTTTCAGCTAAATATTTGGCGGTGCCACGAGTTGCAACAATTCTAAAACCAATATCAATTAACTTTTGAGCTATTTCTGGTAAATATTTTTTGTCAGAATCTTTGACTGACAAAAAAACCAAACCAGAGGTTGGAAGTTTTGTGCCAGTAGCGATTTGAGCTTTAGCAAATGCAAGTGCAAAACTTTTATCGATACCCATTACTTCGCCAGTTGATTTCATTTCGGGGCCTAAAATTATATCGACATTGCTAAAGCGGGCAAATGGCAAAACGACTTCTTTAACAGCGTAGTAGTTGAGTTTCTTTTCGGTAAGTTTGAAATCGCTTAGTTTTTTGCCAACCATTATGAGTGAAGCAATTTTAGCGATTGGAATGCCGGTGGCCTTTGCAACGAAGGGAACTGTTCGAGAAGCGCGTGGATTAACTTCTAAAACATATAAAATGTCATCTTTTAGAGCATATTGAACATTCATTAAGCCACTAACATTAAGGGCTAAAGCTAGTTTTTTGGTAGCCTTTTTGATTTCAACAATAGATTTTTCGCTAAGTGAATAGGGTGGAATTGAGCATGCTGAATCGCCAGAATGAATACCAGCTTCTTCGATATGTTGCATTATGCCGGCCACAAAAACTTCGTGACCATCGCATAGCGCATCAACATCAACTTCGATGGCATCGGTAAGAAATTTGTCAAGCAATAGCGGGCCTGTATCAAAAACTTCTGAATATTCGGCTAGATATTTTAGTAGATAATTTTCGTCGTAAATTATTGCCATACCTTTACCACCTAATACATAAGAAGGTCTCACAACTACTGGAAAACCGATTTCTTTGACTTGCTCAATTACTTGTTGCTTCGAATAAGCAATAAAGTTTTGAGGCTGATTAAGATTTAATTTTTGTAAAAGTTGTTTGAATCGGTCGCGATCTTCGGCCAAATCTATCATATCGGGCGAGGTGCCGATAATGGGAATGTTTTCGTCTTGTAAAAATTTTGCTAAACTCAAAGGTGTTTGTCCACCAAACTGAACATTTACTCCAAGGAGCTTTCCGTTGCTCATTTCTTTTTTAATTAGCTCAATGGTGTCTTCGGCAGTCAGTGGTTCAAAATATAGTCTATCCGAAGTATCGTAATCGGTTGATACTGTCTCGGGGTTGCAATTTACCATAATAGCCTCGATTCCGTGCTCTTTGAAAGCAAAAGAAGCGTGAACGCAGGTATAATCAAACTCAATGCCTTGTCCAATACGATTTGGACCCGAACCTAAAATGATGACTTTTTGGCGATTTGATGGCGCAGACTCGCAAGAGTCGATTTCGGGAATTGAAATAGAGTTTTTGATTGAAGACATTGTTTGGACTGGTTGAATTTTTGAGGTGATTTTAAAAATAT
>VGDJ01000124.1 GCA_016869775.1 Alphaproteobacteria bacterium | reverse complement strand
CGAAGAGCTGTCGCTGGGTGAAGAGTTCCAGCGCCTACCTCGGTATCAATCGGTTGAAGAATTGCGCAACCTTGTTGTGCCCAAAAGTTTTGTAAATCAAAGATAATTTGTTGAAATGATTTAGACATTAAACCTATCCTACAATTTCATGAGTGGCGAAGAAAAAAGCAATTTCATTTTTAGCATTTTCAAGACTATCTGAGCCATGAACTGAATTGGCCTCGATTGACAAAGCAAATTCTTTGCGAATCGTTCCAGCATCTGCGTTAGCAGGGTTAGTTGCTCCCATGATTTCACGATTTTTAGCGACGGCATTATCACCCTTTAAAACTTGAACCACAACAGGACCAGAGGTCATAAACTTAACTAGATCTTTGTAAAAAGGGCGCTCACGATGAACTGCATAAAAATCACCTGCCATTTTTTCAGACAATAAGAGCATTTTTTGAGCAACAATTTTAAGTCCCGCATCTTCAAATTTTGAGTTAATTTTGCCAGTTATATTGCGATTTGTTGCATCGGGTTTAATGATTGAAAGAGTTGATTCGATAGACATAAATATTGTTTGTATTTGAGAGATTAAAATAGAAAAGATATAAATATTATTTTGTTAAAAAAATAATTTTAAAAAATTAAAAAAATTTGCCTATTAGTCAAGTCATCCCTTGATTTTTCTTTTAGCTTTACAATAAAATGACCCCAAAAATATACGTATCTAAATTAATAATTCACAATCTTTCCTTAAAATTCTCTTAAAAATTATGAATAACAATCAAGCGCTCACAGCCTTCAAAAACTCAGTTGGGCTTGAAGAACTCTACCAGATTATTCAATCAAAAGCTTCGAGCAATGACTTGCATTCATACACTAAAAAATTAATTGATTCTAAAATAAATTTAGTGGCCCAAAAAATTGGCGAAGAAGGCGTTGAGGTGGCAATTTCAGCCCTTGATCATGATCGTTTTCAAACCTCCGAAACTCGCCAAGAAATTATTAACGAAGTCGCTGATTTATTTTATCACACCCTGGCAATGCTAGTTAAATTTGATATTAAAATTGACGAAATTTATTCCGAACTTCACAAAAGAAATAAAAAACATGACTAATATCGAGCTCACCGAGAGCGCTAAAAAGCGCGTTTTAGAAATTAAAAATCAGCAAGAAAATTCGCAAAAATTTTTACGACTAACCGTTAAGGGTGGGGGCTGTAGTGGATTTCAATATATTTTTGAACTCGATGAAAAAAACCTCGATGACGATCTTATTATTTGCGTTAATGGCGACGATATTATTGCTAAAACTGATTCGATTTCTCAGCAATTTATTGATGGATCGACAATTGATTTTGTTGAAGAATTAGGGGCTTCATATTTTAAAGTAAATAACCCCAATGCCAGCGCCAATTGCGGATGTGGTGCATCATTTAGTGTGTAGGGTGCTTCTTAATCGGTAATTTCATGTTAAGTTTAAGATTTGACCAAATTGTTATTTATAAGAATTGAGATGTTTTTTTGAGAAATCAAAATTGCTCACAAAATTAGGCGGGGGGTTACGACCTCTCGCCTTTTGTTTTTCTAGCGTTTATAGCGGATTTTTAAGATATAAACTCTGGTTTGCAAGATGCAAAAGCTCGATGTAAAATTCTCGCCTTTTGAGGCCCAAAAATGTAAGGCATAAAAAATACTATCGAGGTGTTTTGGTTTTCAGCTGATGTGTTACTAATGGCTTAGCATATTAGACTGTCATACCCTTAGACTGTCATACCTAAATCCTGTCAGGGGTTGCGTCCTCCCTTATAGATTTAGGTGTTGATGGTGTTGATGGTGAGCTGGATGGCGCTACTATTTCAAATAAACTTTCCTTAAATTTTTCGATATTTTCGTCGGTACAAACTCTGAACAATCTTCTTGGGGTTTGGTTGATTTCGCCGTTTATACTGTCTCTGCCAGTTAAATATTTCTGTTTCCCAGATAATTCTTGGAATTGCGCTGAAAAAAATTTGGCAATTTCGTGAAGATCTTGGTCTTGCGAAACATTTGTTGTCGTAAGCGTGTTGGAACCAAGTTCATCTAAAGCTTTTTTGTAGGATTCATTAAAAGTTTTTTTATCAGTAATGCTTGCAATGCCACGGTTTTCTGATGCTACTTTCATGACGGCAATAAAAAAATTATCATCAAGAGTATTAAAATTTCTTGAAGTGATTTTTTTAGCCTCTATCAATAAATTCAAAATTTTTTCTTGCTCTTTTTCTTTGGTGAAATCTTCTGGATCGTAAGTTGCGCTGTTATCAAGCTTTTTGTTGTAATTAAATTTGTCGCGGTCTCTATGCAATATTGGGTAGAATTTAACGATTTCTGAAGAGGGTTTGCTAAAGCACAAAAAGTTTTTATCTTGATCTTTAAATTGAATAGATGGGCCGAAATTTGACTCTCCAGAACTTGTTATAATTGATTCAACATATTTTTTAATCAATTCTTTTAGATTTTTTTTATCTTTGTAAAAAGAATCTAATTCTTGTAATTTATTTTCAAGTAACTCTTTGATATTGGTTTTCTTGGTATCAGAAAAATCACCATCTTCCAATTGTTTAAATAGATCTCCACCACAAATTTGTTGTAGTTTTTTGGTGGCTTCTTCTTTTGGGGTTTGTATTTGAGTTGAAGTTTGGCTCGCAGGAAACCATTGGCACAATCCTGACCCAGAATCATCTTTAGGTTCATCAATATCTTCGATCGCTTTTAATATTGTTGAGCTGTTAATTTTTTTTGATTCTAATATTGCCGAAACCATTGTTTCGGAGCCTCGCAAAACCGCAATATCAAGTGCTGATAATCCGCTCTTGGTGGTTTGAATATTTGGGTCGGCATCGCAATCAATTAATTTTTTAACTAGCTGATGGTTTGCAATTCCAACTTGATTACTTTGAGAATCTTTATCGTCATAATCCTTGGCAACAGCCAAATGAAGAGCGTTGATTCCATATTGCTCAAAAATGTGGTTGATATCAATATCAACTTTTGGAGCTTGGGTTTGAGTTAGTAAATCAAAAGCAAATTGATTTTTGTCGTTGGCAATTGACAACATTAAAGGGGTGTTGTCAGCGTTAATTTCATTATGGTCTTTAACACTAAAAGAATCTGGTAAATGTTTGATTAGTGGAGCGATGAAACTTGATTTACCTGTCATTGCGGCAAAATGAGATAAATTCCTGACACTGTTTTCATCGGTTAGTTTTGAAGAGTCTTTTTTTATGGCCTCCAAATACATTTCGAATAATTCTCCTGGATTTGGGTTATTTTTTATTTCATCAAGCGCTAATTGATAACAAGTATTGGGATCTGGTTGATTTTGTGGAGTAGTTTGAACACGAGTTTCAGATAAACCTGTTTTTGATTCTTTTAATTTTTCTTGGACTTCTGATTGGGTTTTCTGTTTAGATTGCTGAGCTTCAGTTGATGAAGCTTCGTAAATCGATTTAAGAAGTTTTAAGTTATCGATTGAAAAATCGGTTGATGAGCTAATTAAATCTT
>VGDJ01000123.1 GCA_016869775.1 Alphaproteobacteria bacterium | reverse complement strand
AACCCGTGGGGTGAAAATCGTCTTCGAGAAAATTACAAAGTAATTTTTGAGAAAAGCGATTTGAACTTATATAAAATAAAATATGATTTTTGCGGTGATAGCCGAGGTTTTTTTCGTTAAAAAATGTGCTAAACGCACATTTTTAGAAAAAAACGGGATCAGGAGCTTTTGAAAAAAGCGACGCAATCCCAGAGGTGAAAATCGTCTTCGAGAAAATTACAAAGTAATTTTTGAGAAAAGCGATTTGAACTTATATAAAATAAAATATGATTTTTGCGGTGATAGCCGAGAGGCTGCCCGTAAAAATTTAGAATAAATTTTTACAAAAAAATATTAGCCTTCAGCCTTAAACTGAAGACTAAAATATGGAGCGGTGGCCGAGAGGCTGAAGGCGTCGGTTTGCTAAACCGATATATGGTTGAAAAGCTATATCGGGGGTTCGAATCCCCCCCGCTCCGCCATTTAAAAGGGCTGGCAAAAGCCAGCCTTTTTAAATGGTGAGAGGGTTGGATGAGAACCGGGGTTCGACAATTTTTTTAGTGTTTTGTTAATGAACGAAGTGAATTTACAAAAACTAAAAAATTGCAAGAGAATAAATTTTTGAAAAAAATTTATGAACGCCATCCCCCCCGCTCCGCCATTTAAAAGGGCTGGCAAAAGCCAGCCTTTTTAAATGGTGAGAGGGTTGGATGAGAACCTGGGTTCGACAGAAGTAATAATTTTTGTTAATGAACGAAGTGAATTTACAAAAATCTTTACGATCTGCAACTCGCCAAAGGCGAGTACAATTTTTGTAATTCAAAAATTCCCAAGGAGCATCCATTGGCGTTTCATGTATTTTATACGATGCAAAACTTTAAAAAAAAATGATCTCTAGAGCGACTATGAAAACAATTAAAATATCATCAGATAATTTAGAATTATTAGACGAAGCAAGTTTTTTGTTTAATGAATATCGAAAATTTTATAACCAAAAATCCGATATAAAAAAATCGACATCATTTTTAAGAGACAGAATAAACAATAACGAATCAGAAATTTTTTTATGTTTTGATGAGCAAAATCAGGCAATTGGCTTTATGCAATTATATAAAAGTTTTTCTTCGGTAGGACTTAGAAAAATTTATATATTAAATGATCTTTATGTTGATGAGAAGCATCGAGGCAAAGGAGTTGGAAGATTTTTGATTGATGAGGCGAATAAATTCGCGGCTAAAAATCAGATAACAAAAATAACGCTTACTACTGCAAAAACTAACAAAGTCGCTCAAAATCTTTATGAGACTGAAGGTTATGTTAGAGATAATGAATATTTTGTTTATAACTTAGAAATAAAAATTTAGCTCTATAAGAATTTAGCTGTCAAACAAAGTTAAGCTAAATTTTGCACGAAGTAGTAGATGCATTTGCAAAAAATCTTTCGAACTTTTGGTCTCCAAGGTAAAGTTGAAAACCAAAATTTCCCTTAATTTTCTAGCGTAGAAAAATTCACACTAAGTCAGAAGAGGCTTAACTGCAGAGATGTTTTTTCTAGCAATGATGTCTCAACGGAGATTAAAAAAAATTCGTCTCCTCTAGAAAAAAAGGAGAATTAATTAGTTTTGGATTGTTATAGGCTTGTAAGTCGTTGATATTATTGGCTGCATCAAGGTTAAGTTGACATGGAGATTCTTAAGAATTTGTCTCACTATTTTTTATCTGAGCTTTACTTTTTTTGGCGAAGTACACATTTGAAAATAAAGGCTTCAGAGGCATTTTATCGAAATTTTTCAACCGACAGCATCCGGCGGTTTTGTCTCATTCTCGAACTCGTGGTTAAGTTAAAAAAAGCTAGGTCACTTTTTAGCAAGATTATTTGCCAAACACTTTTCTCGCTAGATCAAGTAGAAAAGATGGCTTAATTTATTCCAAATAAGATTGTAGAAATTATAGAACTTACAACTCCTACAAAAATCTGCACTACCAAAAAATAAACGGTTTTTCTAAACCCCTTTTCTTGCTTTTCTTTAAATTCAGAAATCAGATTTTTATCTCCTTTTGTAAGGTCTATATAAGTTAATGCGCAAAATGAATCTATATTGTCCTCTATTATCAATCCAACTTTATAAAGAATCTCCCTGGTAATAACAACAATTGTTAGATTGGCTATAAGGAACTTTGCAAAAGTTATCAGATCATTATTGGCAAGGTTTTGATCGACACTTTGATATACCGTATAGGTAAAGATTATAGTAACTAAACTTACACATAGAGCGGGTATATATTCAGAATAGTTTTGTAAAAATTTTATAAATTTATTTTCTCTTGCCGTTCTTCTAGTATCAAACCAATCTTTTACAACATTTACAAAATTCTGGGCTACCACATAATCTACATGCTCTACCTTTATGTATCCTGTTATATTTGAAAAACCTCTCATAAATTTTGGAAATACCGCAAAATCATCTCCAGCCAACTTTGAAACAAGATCGATTGTTATTTTGTAGCTACCGCAATTTTTAGTTTGTGGGTGCTGTATAATAAAATTATACTCAAGAGTTATCGTTTTTGTTGGACTGGTTCCACCTCTAACTCCCGCCTCGAATGTTTCAAAAGAATTAAATGTTCTTTTGGTTTTTGATCTCTGTAGTAAGCTGTAAAGCTACAAGCTAAACTTTTTACTTCATAAGTTTTTGAAACTTCTATTATTCTATGATGGATATCTTCGATATCTGAAAATTCATATTGGTAAGGCTTATTAAAGCTTTTAGTAATAGTTTCTGGTCTAACTGTAACACTTTTCCAGAATTCCTGAAATTTTTGCCAATTAACACTATCCGAATTATTAACTATTTCGGCATTACCACTATTTATTTTTTCTACATTATTAGTCATAAATTTGATCAAAAAATTAAAAATTATTATCTTGTCAATTTATCATAATTTTTTTTATAAACAATCTTTATATGCTATAGCATCTGCAACTTTCGAACTTTTTTAGTTAAGTCAAAATGTGCCTTGAGACCCAAAAAACACTGCATCCGTAAAATTTTTGATCAAAGGAGAATTAGTTCGCAGTGGGATCGCCTGCTCCGCCATTTAAAAGGGCTTTGGGGTCTCCCCGAAGGGAGCCTTTTTAAATGGGGGAAAGTGTGGGAGATGAGAAGACTCGACGGGGTTCGACAGAAGTAATAATTTTTGTTAATGAACGAAGTGAATTTACAAAAATCTTTATGATCTGCAACTTGTCAAAGGCGAGTACAATTTTTTGTAATTTTTCTTGTGTTCGTCAAAGACGAACTTAGAAAAATCTTAAAAATTGCAAGAGAATAAATTTTTAAAAAAAATTTATGAACGCTCGTCCCCCCTTTAAGCGAGTTAATTGAAGATGTCATGAGTGGTAAGGTTTTTACAGATTTTAATATTAATTTGTCGTCGATAGCATGGCAAAAAAATCAAAATGGATCATTTGAAATAGATGCCTTTTTTGATGTTAAATGCAAAAGTCAAATAGAGTTAGGTCAGATCGAAAAATTACAACTTATAGCAGAAGATCGAATTGAGGCGGATGAATTATTGGAGGTTGATGTTTCGCAAAATATTTCTTCAAAAAGTGCCGATAGTAAATTAATTTTCCAGGAGATTTAAT
>VGDJ01000122.1 GCA_016869775.1 Alphaproteobacteria bacterium | reverse complement strand
AAAACCGGTGTATATTGGGCGGTAAAAATACTTCATCAAACTGCGGTTGAACAAGAAGAAGAAAAAATCGGCGTAACTGAAATAAAAAAATTGAATGATTTATTAATAAAGACTATCTCACATGACGACTCTGAAGAAAAAAAATTGCTAAGATTCAAAATTATAGCTTCGCGAGTTTCTTCAGAGTTGGTTTGTAGTGCAAATTTTTCTTCTCAGCAAAAAATTGAGATAATTAATGCGATGATTTATAAGCCAGAAGAGTTTAGGCCTTTAGTTACAACTTTGAATTTAACAAAAGTTGAAGTGACAAAAGATGAAATAGGAACAAAAAATCAATCAAATTTTAAAACTTTTGACGGCGTATTTAAAAGTCCTGACAATGACAAAGCCACAACCAACACTAACGATCAAAGTGCAAAAAAACTTAATGCCGCCGATATTACGTCATTGATTTTATGTAACCTCGTTACAAATCAAGTTGTATTAAAACCTGAGCAAAAAATTGAATTACTTTCAATATTCACTCATCCAATGACTAAAAGGGATATGAATACGGAGAAAGATGGAGTTATGCTAGATGCTCCTCCCAGTGCTTTAGATTGTCAAACTGATTCAGAGATGACTGATTCGCGTGAAGTGACTTCAGTACAACAAGTCAATCCTAAAAAAAGAAAAGTTTCGGAGCTAGAGAAAAAAAGTGATCAAAAAAGAGCAAAAAGTGATAATAATACTCCAAACCCAACTGCAACTGGAACACTAGCCAATCCAGTGTCTGGAAAAGAAGCTGAGAAGCCGAAAACTCCTGTTTAAAATCAAGGGTAATCTGAAAAACCTAAGGAAAAGGTCGTTAAATTTCCCGATAAAAAAAATCAAAACAGCTAAGTCATTAATTGAAAAACGCCTTGGCTTACTAAGAACAATCTTCTAAAAAACACTAAACTAATAAAAAACTTGATCAACAAAACACCCGATAAAAGAAACTTTTAAACAAAAACTTAAGAATCGACTTAAGATAAAAAAACACTTAAGCAAACAAATTCAGATGCACTTCTTTACGCTAATCTATTTTCACCGCGATCACCGCCAGATTATATGGGACGATAAAAACTTTTGGCCAAAGTAAAAGTCTTACTCGAAGCTCACAAAATCTTTCATCACGGTTTTAACGCCGGTTTTTTCAAAATTGATGGTTAAGCGATTGCCATCGACTTCAACGATTTTTCCATAACCAAATTTTTGATGAAAAACCCTCGCATTCAATAATGAAGCGTTTCCTAATGGACTATTATTATGTGAAGACTTAACTGCTAGGGTAGTTTTTTCTTCGGACTTTGAGCTTGCAAAATATGGCTTAACAGCTCCGAGATTATTAATAAATTTTCGTTGAGCAATTTGTGAAAAATTCAATTCAAAACGACCTTTTGTGTAATTTGATTTAGATCGTAAAGATTGATTTTTATCATCAAATTCATCATCAAAAAAATCCTGTTTTTGGCTGTCAAAGCCCTGATATGACTTATTAAAACCGTATCCAACTTCTTCAAAATTAATTTCGTTTTCGGGTAATTCTTTTAGAAATCTTGAAGGCAATGAATTTTGGACATCGCCATATAAATATCGTGTTTTGGCGAAAGAAATTATCAACTTTTTTTTGGCGCGCGTAATGGCAACATACATTAATCTACGCTCTTCTTCAAGACCATTTTTTTGTTCAACCGATTTTGAACTTGGAAAAATTCCTTCTTCCAATCCGGGCAGAAAAACCAAATCAAATTCTAAACCTTTTGAAGCGTGAATAGTCATAATGTTAACGGCATCTTGTGAATTTTTATCATCTCGCGCCTCAACCAAGGTAGCGTATTCGAGAAACTCAATAATATTGGCAAAATCGCTTAAACTTTTTATGAATTCTTCAAGATTTTCAATACGACTTTGCGATTCGATTGTATTTTCAAGTCTCCAAGATTCCATATAACCAACCTCTTCAAGCAAATCTTTGCATAAATGGTTTAAGGATTTCGTAGGAATTAGATCGTGATATTTTTCAATTTGGTTTACAAAATTCATTAGATTTTCTTTTGATTTTCCCTTAACTGATCCTTCGCTTAACGAAAATTTAATCGCCTCAAAAATCGATATTTTCCTCTCACGAGCTATATTTCGAAGCGAAGATAGACCCGCATCACCAACCCCTCTTTTTGGGACATTAATTATTCTTAACAACGCCAAATCATCGCTAAAATTCGAACATAATCTCAAATATGCGATGGCATCACGTATTTCGAGACGTTCATAAAATTTCATCCCACCAATTACTCGATATGGCAAACCATTTTGCATAAAAGCTTCTTCAAACTGCCGAGTTTGATAGCCAGCGCGAACCAAAATAGCTATTTTTGAGGCATTTGTAAAACCTTGTGCAATATTATTTTTGACATGTTGAGCAACTTTTGAAGCTTCGGTTCGATCATCATAAAATGAATAAAGCTGAACTTTTTCACCTTCACCTAACTCTGACCACAAGGTTTTACCATGTCGCTCTTTATTGTTGGCAATAACCGCATGAGCTGTGCGTAAAATTCTTGAAGTCGAACGATAATTTTGTTCAAGGCGAATTATTTGCGCATCTTTAAAATCTTTTTCGAAACGTAAAATATTGGCAACATTGGCACCGCGCCAGCTATAAATCGATTGATCATCATCACCTACACAACAAATATTTTGATATAATTGTGATAATTTTATTAACCACTGATATTGCGCGTCGTTGGTGTCTTGATATTCGTCGACCAAAATATAACGAAATTTGTTTTGGTAATGTTGCAAAATTTCTGGCGACGAATTGAAAATCTCGAGATTTAGGGTGAGCAAATCGCCGAAATCAACTGAATTCATTGATTTGAGGCGTGATTGATAATTTTCAAAAACCTCTTTGAGTTTGGGCAAATTTATGTCGTCAAAATTAATCGAAACCTTGCCCAAATCTTTAAGACGAGAAATTTTTGCCAAATAATTTTTGGGTGGAAATTGTTTATGA
The DNA here is from genome assembly GCA_016869775.1 of Alphaproteobacteria bacterium. GTDB lineage: Bacteria > Pseudomonadota > Alphaproteobacteria > Rickettsiales > UBA1997 > CAILUF01. The sequence goes on along the minus strand of VGDJ01000122.1, from coordinate 606 downwards.
TCAATATTTAAATCAATCAATATTTGTTTTATTAAGCGGTTTTGATCGTCATCATCAATAATTGTAAAATCCGATTTAAGACCCACAACTTCGGGGTGTCGACGCAATATTTTTGCACAAATTGAGTGAAATGTTCCGACCCATAAATGATTAACCTCTTCATCAATAAACTCGGCAATACGCTTCTTCATTTCTGCCGAAGCTTTGTTGGTAAAAGTTACGGCCAGAATTTCGCTCGGCATCGCTAAACCATTTTGCAAAATATAGATTATGCGCGAAGTCAAAACTTTTGTCTTTCCGGTTCCAGCTCCAGCAAGAACTAGTAGAGGTCCCTCGGTAGTTGAAACCGCATGAGTCTGAGGCTGATTAAGCGAAGCTAACATTTTTAAAATTTTTCAGGATTAAATTTTTGAACATTACGAGAATTAGATTTTGAGAAAATGGTCGATTTAATTATGTGATTTAATTGATCGCGCCCAAGATATTGAGGCTCTTTCATGATATACCATTTAACGCCTTCTTGGCATGGCGGGCTGGTAAAAGAACCTTCATAAAAAAAACTTGAAGAATTTTTGTTAATGAGCTTAGAAACCGATAATTTTGATT
>VGDJ01000121.1 GCA_016869775.1 Alphaproteobacteria bacterium | reverse complement strand
TTTTTATTTTTTTTTGAATAAAAAAATTCCACTTATAATTTTTATTTTAATGCTGTTAAGTGCTGTTTTTTCTGGAGTTATCGGCTTTTATGCTTTGCCAATAATCACTTTTTTTGCCTTTAATATTTATTATTTTTATCAAAAAAATTATCGCCAAAATTACATTTTTTAAATTTTATTTTGATTGTAATTTTAACTTTATTAAGTTTTTTGCATCTATTGCCAAGCATTGAAAATATTGAGCTGATTAGCAATTATAATTTAAGCGAGAGCAATCAAAACTTTTCGATTTGGTATAATTTCGACAAGCCGTTAATCGCTATTTTGATGTTATTATTCGCCTATAAAACCCCAAAAAGTTTTGGCGAATATAAAAATATTGTTAAAAATTCTTTGCTAATATTTATCTGCCTTGCGGTCTTGATTTTATTGATTGGTAAGTTATCGGGTTTTTTGATTTATGAAGTTAAAAATCTAAATTTTAGCATTTTTATTTTATGGTTTTTTAAAAATTTATTCTTAACAATTTTTGCCGAAGAATTTTTCTTCCGCTTTTTTTTGCAAAAAAATTTAGCAGAAATTTTACAAAAAACTTTCCCAAAATTTTCTAATAAAAAATTTCTAAATCCGTCAATAATTTCGATCATAATTATCTCAATAATATTTGGAATTTTACATTTAAAAATGGGAATTATTTTTGCATTAATTGCCATTCTTGCCAGCTTTGGCTATGGCTACGCCTATTATCGAACTACTTATATTTAATCAGCAATTTTGGTGCATTTTTTGATAAATCTTTGCCATTTTTTATTTTTTAAATATGGGTTCTAATTAGAGGATAATTTTTAAAAAATTATTTTTTAAGAGTGATTATTTTGATTTTAGTTTTTGCATTTCAAATTAAAACTTCTTTGCTATGGATCAAAGATTTAAAGTGGCTAATAATAGCAATATCAATTTGATTTATATCTTTGGCAATTAATAGAAATAAAGAAAATATATTTTTTAGCTCGTGAAAAAATATCTGAAAGTTTTAACATTTTTATTATTTTTTTTCGCCTCGTTAAATGATTTGTTGGCTTAATCTCTAAAATTAAATATCCCAGAAATAGCCGATAAAGCTTAAAAATCTGATCATCCCTTAGCAACAAAGCAAGTCCTTGGGAAAATGGAAGGCAAGAATCCTTTTATCAGAAATTTAAGCTTAAACTCGGCAACCCCAGAAACTATAATGATTTAGGGGATTTATTTGCGGTAGTTTCTAAGCAAGATTACAATAATGAGATAATTCACACTGCATTAAAAACATCACCAAGTTTATTTTATTTGAAATATGTTCACTTGCATAATAGTAAAATTAGTTTCACGCGAATTAGCATGGCAGTGTTTGTTCTTTGTGAATTTTTACTTTAACATTCAACAATGATTATTCGTGAAAGATTAGTTATTTAATGTTTGGCAAATGGGAGCGTTGCATTAACCAAAATTTTAAAAACATCTGCATCGGCTCGCTTTTTTGGTATTTTCGGTTTTTGTTGAGCTAGGTGATGTTGTTGGAGTTGTACTAGTTAATTTTTCTTTTACCAAAGAAGGAGATTTACGATATTCTATACCCAAAGCTTCAAATGCAACCTCACAAGCATCAGGTCTTGTAAAGAATGATTCTCTACGTTGTTGTTGGTAAGCCGTTAACTCAGGATTAGATTTTAAGCTCTCTTCCATATATTGAACAAGTTGCGGCACATATATCTGAATACCTTTTTCAAGGCACAGAGAAGCCTGAGTATGAAGCTCTTGTTTGCCACCAGATCTGACATCATATTGTTTCAAAGGGTCATGTTTACCTGATCCATGAATGAACGGCCTACCCGCTGATTCACATATTTCTCTGGAATTACATCCTTCAATAACCGGAGGTAGTGTTGTTCCCTGTAACATAAGGTGATCGAAAACTATCTGCTGAAGGTGTCCAGTATAAGCCACTACAACATCACCAGCTTGGTAAGTCCTCATGTCTAACTTATCTTTTGTTAAATCAAGAAAGTGAATATGATCGTTTACAACTTTTACTTTACTTATAAAATTAGCATCTAGTGCAACTTTCTGAGGAAGTAGCAGTATGGAAGGCTTACCTGTTTTTTTACTCAGCACAAGATTGGCTTCGACGATTCGTTGCATTTCTATAGCTTCATCTAAATTTCCACTCTCTTTAATAGTTTTTGATTCTATGTTAAAAACTTTTTCGGGGTACAAACCATAGACAAGCTGGCTATTAATATTAGTGCCGCCTCTGGTAATATCCAAAATTCTTTCCTCTGTTTTAGATAAAGCGATGGAAGATATGTCTGGTAATTGAGATGCAGCCCTAGATGAGAGGCGCATTGTGGATGCTGGAGGCAGTTGGGTGACAACGCTGTCCTGATCTGTTACAAAACATGAGCCTTGGTGCCAGTCAGTTGGCTCTAATCCGATATAAGATCTAGCATTAAATGTTTTGGCTTTTGTATCTTTACCAAAATTATCATCGTCTGCCGCACAAACCGCAAGATCCGCTTCAATGAATCCAAGACTGCCCCTACTTCTATAATCATCAGGTAAAGACGATATTTTTACATTCCCCAATCCTGCAACAAATCTAATCCCATCCCCGTTAGGTGGCGATGATTCAAATCCTGGAATCATACCAATTAATTGAGGACTTACCAAAGGTTCTGTATTTTTATACATTTTTCCAGTTTTAGTATCTATTAGGTCTGCATCGATACGATCATCACATTGAATGTCAAAAGTTCCATTAAAACCCATTTCACGTAGTTTTTGCATTAAGGTAATAGCGGAACGTTGGTGCCCAAAACATCTTCCTGTGTTTACGACTACCCTTATTAGACCCATTTCATCAATAGGTTTTTGCGCTTTTTTTGTTGTTGAAAGATAAGACTCGACAAACTTTTTTGTATCTTGACTTGACTTGCCTTTTACCATTTCAAAAGCTTGATCAGAAGAGAGTTCTTTGGTTCTTTTTAGAATATCTTTAACAGCATACAAAGTATGATAACCAAAATTTGGAGTTAAAACATGCTCCCTTGTTAGACCAAGTTTTGTAATGCCATCAACTTCAGCAATATTTAATGTGCTGTATTTTTTAAAAGCCACTTGTAATTCAACACCTTTTTCTATCTCTTTTTGAATAGCATTTATGGTATGAGCCCCAAAATTTGGAGTTAAAACTTGCTCTCTTGTTAGACCAAGTTTTAATCCATCTTGTTGTTGATATTTATTTGGCATAACAATTTCTCTCATCATAATAAATTATATAGTTTGTATGTTAAAGGAAATATACTATTAACAAGATTAATAACATAAATTTATCAATAAATTTTTTCCAAATATCATTCCAAATTCATTTCTAACTGTTTTTTAGTCACCTCAACATATTGAATCTCTTATCAATATCAACTTCTTTACTTAAGAAATATAAAATCTTAAGGCTTCCTCGCTTACGTTGTGCTATTGCTTCCTGACCTAACGGCATGACGACACGATTTTTGCCAGTCGCCCTAAAGCGACGCTCGTGATTTTTGCCAGTCGCGCTGAAGCGACGCTCGTGATTTTTACCAGTCGCGCTAAAGCGACGCTCGTGATTTTTACCAGT
>VGDJ01000120.1 GCA_016869775.1 Alphaproteobacteria bacterium | reverse complement strand
ACTCTTTAGCGCGTGGAGAATTGGTAAAATTTTCATGATTAAAAACTTTGTGATCCAGCGAAATTTCTTGTAAGTATTTGCCATCATGGGCGAAATCAAGGCCATCTTCGAGTGCAAACGAAATATTCGGCATCGTTCCAATCGCCATCAACAAAGTTTTGCATGGATAATATTTGCCATCTTGCGTTTCAACTCCACAAACATGATTAAATTTATCAACAATGATTTGAGATATTTGTGTATTTTCAACAAACCCAACCCCCTCTTCAAAAGCTTTTTTTAATTCTTGATGATTAAGACGATATGCGGGCGATTCAATCATTTTTTTGCGATATAAAATCTGGGCATTTATTTTAAAATTTTTATCACTTTGAAATTTTTGCGCATCAAATAAAAATTCATTAGCAATAACTCTCTCTTCATCATTTAGGGCATTAAAAAATTGCTCATCAAAACCCGATTCTTTAAATTTTTGAATTTTATGAGCAAACTTTTCAACTTGAATGCGATAATATGCCTGAGCTTCAGTTGCAGAGTCAACTGCGGTAAGCCCTCCACCAATCACTAAAATTGGCGACCGAATTTGCAAATTGGTAAAAAGATGATCTTGATAAGCCCCCGTTAGTTGTAAGGCCATCAAGAAGTCAGAGGCTAATCTTACACCTTTGGCAAAATTATTTTCGAGCTTTAAAAATTGAGGACGACCCGCCCCAACACAAAGCGCCACATGATCAAAACCATAATCTTCAAAAGCGATTTTTTCGGTAATTGATGAGCCAAATCGAATACCGCCATACATCGAAAAATTGGCTCTGCGCTCCAAAAGCAAACGAATTATTTTTAAATAATTTTTATCAAATCGCGCAGTGATCCCATATTCGGCAACACCGCCAAAGCCAGCGATAATTCTTGATGACAAAGGCTCAAATATATCATCAATATTTTTAATAGGCTGAAATTTTTGACGATTGTGATGCGCATCGACACCACTTATATTCGCATCAAGTGGTTCAATTTTTAAACCATCAATTGCTACAACTTCATGACCCTCATTTAATAAATAGTGAGCTAAAGTATAACCAGCTGGCCCTAAACCGCATACTAAAATTTTTTGACCAGAATTATTTTTTACAACAGGATTTTCTATGTTAAGAGGGTTCCAACGCGTCAACAAAGAGTATATCTCAAAGCCAAAAGGTAAATGTAAAACATCCTTCAAAATTCGTGACTCAACCTGCGGAATATCAACTGGCTCTTGCTTTTGATAAATACATGATTTCATACAATCATTGCATATTCGATGCCCAGTGCCAGCAATCATTGGGTTGTCAATAATCGCCATCGCCAAACTTGCCAAAGAAAACCCACGACTTTTTAAAAAATTCATCTCCGAAATTTTTTCATCAAGTGGACACCCGCCAAGCTCGATGCCCAATTCATCAATTTTAATTTTTTGACTATCTTTATCGATTAAACCGCTTTTACACGAATCTTTATTTTGATTATGGCAATAAATACAATAATTTGCTTCTGCGCTAACTCTTAGTTGAGAACAACCAGAATCAGTAAGATCAAAACCCTTTCTTTCACGTGGCTTAAAATCACTAATTAAATTTTTAATCGCGATTTTTTTTGGTAAAATAAAAAGCGCGCCATCTTTGTGAAATTCTTGTCCAATATTATCAAATAAGGCCCAAACACAATATTTCTCGATCAATTCATCGTTAAAATTAGTATTTATTTTGTGCGCTAATTGCAATTCAACTTGATCGATATTCGCGTGATTAATTTCCAATTCCGCCAAAATTTTAGCATGGTTAAAATCGCTAATTTTAGCCAAATCAAATGAAGAATATTTTTTAGAGATGTGCCTTTGAATATACTCTCTTCTGGTATCGCAAATAATTTTATAATTTAAATAAATTTTTTGTAAATCAGCGTTCGGTTGATTTATTTGAAATAAATCCGCTAAAAAAATTTCTAAAATTTTTGCTAATTCAATTAAATAGGTCGAATTTTGAGAGTTTTTTAAGTTATATTCGTCAAAAAAAGCCGGTGAATTCTTTTGTAAAAAATCTAAAAATTTTTGATGAATTCTTTGAAGACCATTAACTTCATATAGGTCAACAAAATCAATGCTATAATCCGGATTAAGAAAGTTGCTTGATGACATCTTTTACAATTTGCTCTTCGTTAAATTCAAATTTTTGCGAACCAATTATTTGATAATTTTCATGACCCTTACCAGCGATTACCAAAACATCACCATCTTGCAGAATTTCGATTGCCTTAGCAATAGCTTTTTTTCTATCGCCGATTTCGGTTGTCTTTGAGATTGCGCAATTATCAATGATTTGACGACGAATTATTTCAGGTTTTTCAGTGCGCGGGTTGTCGTCGGTAATAATTATTAAATCCGCTAAATTGCTGGCGATTTCGCCCATTATCGGACGTTTTTTATTGTCACGATCTCCGCCACAACCAAACAATATTATCACCCGATTTTTTGCTATTTGACGCGTAAGTTTTAGAACATTTTCTAGGGCATCTGGCGTATGGGCAAAGTCAATAAATATTTTAGCGCCCCTCACCTCACCTACTAATTGCATTCTTCCAACCGCAGGATTTAATTCAGAAAATCGCAAAAGAAGTTGGTTAATTTGTTGGTGATTTAGTTGATATTTTGAGAGCACACAACCCAAAGCGCATAAAATATTATAAACCTGAAAATCACCTTTTAGATTGGTAGAAAAATTGTAGACATTGTTGTCGAATCTGAAGCTAACATCTCCACGATTAATTTTTAAAATTTTGAGAATTTCGGCCTTAAAACCATAATCAAAAATCTTGATTTTTCGGTTTTGGCAAATTTTTTGAATATCTTGAAATTCGGTAATATCAGCATTAACCACTGCAAAACCTTGATTCAAAACCACCTTTTTGAATAAAATCATTTTGCATGCAAAATATTTGGTCATGTCGCCGTGATAATCGAGATGATCTTGAGTAAAATTTGTAAAAGCTCCAATTTCAATATCAAGTCCACCAACTCTTCCCTGTTCTAACCCAATCGAACTTACCTCAATCGCCACATCATCAATCGCATGATTTTTTAAGAGTGATAAATTTTTATAAAGCGAAACAATATCAGGAGTAGTAAGGCCGGAATCAGCAAAATTATCTCCACAATAAATATTGGCTTTAACTCCTAAAGTGCCAATTGAAGCTGATTTTATGTTGATGAATTCAAGGATTTGACGGATGAATTCAACGGTTGAGGTCTTGCCATTTGTGCCCGTAACCGCATAAATATTTTTTGGCAGTGAATTATAATAAATATTGAGAATTTCTTGCAAAAGCTCGTGACAATTGCCAACAATTATTATGTTTTGAGGATTTTTGATAATAAAGTTTTGATAATCGAATTTGGTTTGGTTTGATATTACAGCAACTACACAGCCCTTTTGCGAGACTTCCTCAAGATAGTTTGCACCATCATTTTTTGCACCAATTATACCAAAAAAAATAGTATTTTTTTTTACCTTACGAGAATCTAGTGAAATATCGTCAATATTGATTTGCGAGGCATTTATTGGATTACCAAAGATCTCAAAAGGTTGCTTTATGTTAGCGAGTATTTGCTTCAAATTCATGGATTAGATTTAAAAATTTTTGGGCGCTAATTATGGGATTATTAGATTGA
>VGDJ01000119.1 GCA_016869775.1 Alphaproteobacteria bacterium | reverse complement strand
GTTTTTTCTTATTCATTTAATCAAGATGGAAGCGCTTTAAAGCTTGATAATCGTGAAGTTGCAATTGAGCTAAAAAATCCAAATTTATCTTGGGTTCATCTCGATGCATCGAATAAATCGACCAAAAATTGGCTTCAAAAAGAGGTCAATTATCTTGATAATTTAGTTATAGATGCATTGATTGCCGATGAAACCCGCCCACGCTTATTAAGGTTCGAGCATGGGATTTTATTGATATTACGTGGTATAACTGACAATAAAAATATTAAAAGATCAGAAATGGTTTCAATTAGGATGTGGATTGATGATGAAAGAATCATTTCAATTCAAAAAAGACCGATGAAATCGATATTTGAAATGGAGAGCGAAATTAATACGGGTGAGAAAATTTTTAATGCGGGTGAATTTCTGTGTAATTTTCTTAATTTGACTCTCAAAGATATTAATGAATATATCTATTCAACAGGTGAAATTATTGACAATGTTGAACATGCGGTTTTATCAACTCGTAATATGAAATATCGTGATAAAATTGTTCATACTCGTTCTCAACTTACCGTTTCGCGCCGTTATTTAGTTCCGCAAAAAGATGTGATTTTAAGTCTTAAAACTTGTCAATATCAATGGGTTGATGATTATGTTTTGAGGTATTTTCAAGAGGCTTCCGATAAGATTATTCATATAATTGAAGAGGTTGACGAAGTGTTGATGAGGACTAAAATTCTGCATGATGAGTTAACTCATGCTTTAAATGAAAAAATCAATCGCAATATGTTTAAATTATCAATGATTGCGATAATTTTTATGCCTCTAACTTTTATTACAAGTTTATTCGGTATGAATTTTCAAAAAATTCCGTGGGCGGAAAACCCAAACGGTTTTTATATAACCTGCGTGGTTATGGTAATTATAACCATAATCCAGATGATGCTGTTCAAAAGAAAAGATTGGTTTAACTAAAATTTGATTTCTAAAATTTTAGCTATTCATAGAGCGAAAAAAATCTTCATTAGTTTTGCTATTTTGGATTTTTTCAAGCAAGAATTCCATAGCTTCAACCGGATTCATCGGATTTACAATGCGACGAAGCATCCAGATTTTTGATAAAGTAGCTCTATCGGTAAGAAGTTCTTCTTTACGCGTGCCTGATTTGGTAATGTCGATAGCTGGGAAAATTCTTTTATCGGAAATTTTTCTATCAAGAACAATCTCGCAATTGCCAGTACCTTTGAATTCTTCAAAAATAACTTCATCCATTCGAGATCCGGTATCAATCAAGGCTGTAGCGATGATTGTAAGTGAACCACCTTCTTCAATGTTGCGGGCTGCGCCAAAAAATCTTTTAGGTTTTTGCAAAGCATTGGAATCAACCCCGCCAGTTAAAACTTTACCAGAAGAGGGAATAACTGTGTTGTAGGCGCGGGCAAGACGAGTTATAGAATCAAGCAAAATTACAACATCTTTTTTGGCTTCAACTAATCGACGAGCTTTTTCAATAACCATTTCAGCCAACTGAACGTGACGAGAAGCTGGTTCATCGAATGTCGAACTAACAACTTCGCCATTAACGCTTCTAATCATATCGGTTACTTCTTCTGGCCTTTCATCAATTAAAAGAACTAACAAAATAATTTCGGGATTATTAGAGGTGATAGCGTGAGCGATATTTTGCATCAATGAAGTTTTTCCAGTTCTTGGTGGAGCAACAATCAAAGCCCTTTGACCTTTACCAAGTGGAGCCATCATATCAATAATTCGGGTACTAATATCGCTGTTATTGGTGGTTTTATCAACTTCTAAATTAATCTTTTTTTGAGGGTAAAGTGGAGTTAGGTCATCAAAAAATACGCGGTTGCGGATTTTTTCAGGAGTGTCGAGATTGACCTCATTAACGCGAAGGAGGGCAAAATATCTTTCACCTTTTTTAGGTGCTCGAATCTGGCCTTTGACGGTATCGCCAGTTCTAAGGGCAAATCTTTTGATTTGGCTTGGGGAGACATAAATATCATCAGAACCCGGAAAATAATTAGTTTCTGGGGCTCTTAAGAAGCCAAAACCATCTTCAAGAACTTCTAGAACGCCTTCGCCAATAATAACATTTTCAGGATTTTGATCAGAAAAGTTCTTGAGAATATGGTAAATGATGTCTTGACGGCCATATTCGCTGACATTATCAAGACCCATTGATAGCGCAATTTTTGCAAGATATTCAACTGGGTGATTTTTGAGTTCTTGGAGATTTAGAGTTTTAGAATTTGAAGATTGTGGGTTGGAATTTTCGTCATCATCATCGTTTGAAGAAAGGTTTTTATCGTTATTTTGTTTAATATTAACCTGATTGCCTGAGGAGGTATGATGTGAATAATTTTTTGCAGATTTATATTCGTTATTTTGTTCGTCGAATAAGTTAATCTGAGTACCATGGTTGTTGGAATTATTGGATTTTTCAAAATTATGATGTTTGCGCGGATGAGGTTGAGAGCTTTTTCGAATTAAATTGCCAGTATGAAGTTTGCGAACTTTATTTTCGGTATCAGTATTTTCGATAATTTTTGGTGTTTCAGAAATTATTGAATTTTCAAGGTTATTTTCAGAGTTAAATTCTGGTGCATTTTCTATTTTAATTTCAGTTTTTGATTCGATATTTTCAGGATTAGATTCGTTGTTTTTGGGAGAGCCAATTGAGCCAAGACGCAGAGTAAAAGTGGACATTATAGATTGAGTTGATTAATAAAATGAAGTGTTAATTTGAAATGGATTTAGGCTAAAGTGGCGCTTAAAATAGAGTATAAAATAAGTTCAGATTTTCAAAATATAATTTTATAAGAGTAAAATTTGATAAACTTTAAAGATTTGAACTTCGAATGAAAATTTAGGTCGCGAATTTTAAAAGCCGCCTAAATTACAGTCAAGAATTAATTTTAGTAAAAAAAACTTTTTATGTTGGTGATAAATTCAATTCCTAAAAAGATAGTCAGAACAGAAACTCCAACTCCAAAGCAACCAACTGTAATGCCAAGAATTATAACTAGACCATCTTTAGATAACATTCCAAATGAAGCAATAAGGATACCAAGTCCTGGAATGTAGTTTGAAAGAGGCATAGGTAATAAAATAAAGCTTGAAAAAAATAACATAAAAAATCCTGTAATGCGCTCAGCAAAAGGCTTGGTCATGAATAAATAGCGAGGTTTTAGAAATCTTTCGATTTTTCTAATAACTGTTGAGGATTTTTGAACTAACATCGCTAAAACAGATCTTTTAACCGATAAATTTGCAAATTTTTTGGGGAGGCGAGGGGATGAATAACCGATAAACATTTGAAAAGAAAATACAACTAATGGAGCGGAAATAATGCTGGGAAATGGCGGAGGGGTTGGGATTATGATCCCAAAAGCAAAAATCATCATAACCAAGCCAAATCCAACAGCATCCATGGCATTTATTACGTCATTTATTGGAACCCGATCTGCAGATGAACTTTTAACAACATCTTCGATGGCTTTAGTGGCATGCGCGGTATGATTATTGTATTTTTGATCTGTGTTATTGTTTTCGTCTCGCACGATAATTTTTATTCTTTGGGATTTGTGTTATCATTTTGATTATTTTTATCGGGGTTTGAATTATTTTTGGTTTCAATATTTTTTTTGTTAAGATCGCTTTCTTCTTCTTTGAGACCTTTTTTGAGACCTTTGATTCCTTTGCCAATAT
>VGDJ01000118.1 GCA_016869775.1 Alphaproteobacteria bacterium | reverse complement strand
TCAACATTTTTAATTTGTGAACAATTAGCCACCAAGATGGTTAGTATAAATAAATATTTTTTCATATTGTTTATAGAAATTTAATAAGAATTGTTTGGATATTTTTGATTATTTAATTTTAAAAAAATAATTGCCAACATTAATTATACTAACAATATTACCTAAAAAATTAATCTCTAAACTGAGTTTACAAAATGAATAAGATTGCTTTTATCACTGGCATAAATGGTCAAGATGGCTCATATCTTGCTGAATTACTTTTATCAAAAAATTATAAAGTTTTTGGTGGCATAAACTCAAATTCACATAACACTCAAAATATTTCACATCTTCTAGATAAAATTGAGTTAATTGATTTTGATTTAAATAGTTCATCAAATTATAAAAATATTATCAAAAATATAAGCCCGAATGAGATCTATCACCTTGCCAGCTCAAGCTTTGTATCATATGATCAAAAAAATTTAGAATTAATTCTAAAACAAAATTATAAATCTTGCGAAGCAATTCTTGAATCAATAAGCGCAAACTCACCCAATTGTAAATTCTTTTTAGCTGGATCCAGTGAAATGTTTGGCGAGTCTAACACCTCACCCCAGAATGAAAATAGTCAATTTAATCCTCAAAATATTTACGGAATCTCAAAACTGAAAGCTTTTGAAGCCTTAAAAAAATATCGTCATAATAAAAAAATATTTGGGTGTTGTGGATTTCTATATAATCATGAATCACCGCGCCGAAATCCGATATTTCTAACGCGTAAAATTTCTCAAACCGTCGCTAAAATATATCTGGGCCAAGAAAACAAAATTGAATTAGGAGATATCGAGGCTTTGCGGGATTTTGGTCATGCCAAGGATTATGTATATGCAATGTATTTGATGCTTCAAAATCAACAACCAACTGATTATGTGATTTCTAGTGGCGAGTTATTTAAGGTAAAAGAAATTGTAAAATTAGCTTTTGATTATGTTAAACTTGATTATCAAAAGTTTTTAAAAATTAATCATAATTTAATGCGACCATCTCCTATTATTCAACTTTGCGGGGACAACTCAAAAATTACCGAAGAGCTAAACTGGAAACCCAAATATAAAATACCCGAAATTATTCACGAAATGGTTGAAAATGACATTGTAATGATAAAATCACAAAATAAAATTATTTGAAATTTATCTAAAATATTCACTTTTTTCGCAATTTATGACCGATTTGCTCCCCTTCGACCAACGCGACGGCGTTATTTGGTATAATGGCGCTTTCATTGAATGGAAAGACGCTAAAGTTCATGTTTTAAATCATGGACTTCATTACGCTTCATGCGTTTTTGAGGGCGAAAGAATTTATAACAAAAATATTTTTAAATGCACAGAACACAGCGCAAGACTTCATGCTTCTGCAAAAATGCTAGATTTTTCAGTACCCTACTCTATTGAGGAATTAGACAGTATCAAAAAACAATTAGCTTCAAAACAAAATATTATTGACGGATATATGCGAGCCTTTGCTTGGCGTGGTTCTGAAAAAATGGCGATCTCAGCTCAACAAAATAAAATTCACGTTGCTGTAGCTTGTTGGCCATGGCCCCCATATTATTCGGACGAGGCCAGAAAAGTTGGACTAAAACTTAAGTTCGCTCGCTATCGTCGCCCTTCCCCTGAATCAGCTCCAGTAGCTTCAAAAGCTTCGGGTCTATATATGATTTGCACAATATCCAAACACGAGGCCGAAAGAGAGGGTTTTAATGACGCTATTATGCTTGATTATCGTGGCTACCTTGCCGAGGCAACAGGAGCAAATTTATTTTTAGTTATGAACAACAACGAACTTCATACGCCTACCCCAGATTGTTTTTTAAACGGTATTACCAGACAAACTGTAATTGATTTAGCTAAAAAACGTGGAATAAGGGTTGTTGAACGCCACATGATGCCAAGTGAATTATCAAATGCTACTGATGCCTTTCTTACTGGCAGTGCAGCCGAAATTACTCGAATTGGCTCTATTGATAACATTAAATATCCAAACGCTCATAAAATAACTCTTGATTTGATGCAAGATTATCACAACTTAGTTAGAGGCCTATGAAGCAAAAAATTCTAAATTTATTTTGCTTTTTGCTTTCATCAGCATGCTTTTTTATTCTTCTTCAAATCGTTCTTATTAAAGCAAATGCCAATAGCTTTTCAGATTCCACTTTTAGGGTTAAATCGCATTTGATTTTTGACAAAAAAATTATTGGCAAAGCCCAAGTTCTTGATGGAGATTCGATTAAGATTGGTAGAAAAGAAATACGACTTTTTGGGATTGATGCCCCAGAATACAAACAAAAATGTCTTGATAAAAACAATCAAGAATATAGCTGTGGATTAATTAGTCGTGATTTCCTTTTTAAATTGGCAAATCAAAAATCAGTCGAATGCTTTTACGCTCAAAAAGATAAATATGATAGGTTTCTCAGTAAATGCTTTGTTGAAGAGCAATCTATAAATGAAGAAATGATCAAAAATGGCATGGCTGTAATTTACAATTTTACTGAAAGTAGCTCAAAAATGGATAAACTCGAAACCGAAGCTAAAAATAACAAAATTGGAATTTGGCAAGGGAGTTTTGAGTTGCCAAAGGACTATCGCAAAAACAATCCTCGAATTTAACCTATTCAAACATGAAAAAAGTCAAAGTAGCAATAATTGGCGCATCCGGTTATACCGGGGTTGAATTAATTAGAATTTTACTTAACCATTCACATGTAAAAATTTCCTCTCTTATTGCAAATAACAGTGCTGGACAAAAAATTTCTCAATTATACCCGCATTTAATTCACTTCAATTTACCAGAAATTCAAAAAATTGAAGAAGTAGATTTTTCTCAAATTGATTTAGTATTTGGGTGCCTTCCTCACACAACATCGCAACAAACTTTTAAAGAACTTTTATCTAGCTCAAAAAATTCTCATCTTAAAATTATTGATTTATCGGCTGATTTTCGTCTCGAAAACCCGAATGATTATAAATTATGGTATGAACACGAACACAACGCAATTGAACTTCTAACCAAAGCAACCTACGGATTAACAGAAATTTACCGCGATAAAATAAAAAAATCCTCATTAATCGCATGCCCCGGATGTTATCCGACTTCAGCACTTTTGCCATTAATTCCTTTATTGCGTAATAATTTAATCGATCCAAATTCAATTATTATCGACTCTAAATCAGGAACTTCTGGAGCGGGCCGCAACTTAAAACTAAGCAATTTATTTTGCGAAATTAACGAATCAGTCAAAGCCTACTCTATTGCAAACCATCGTCATATTGGTGAGATAGAACAAGAATTATCAAAAGCTGGAGAGCAAAAAATAAACATTGAATTTACTCCACATTTATTGCCAATAAATCGCGGAATTATATCAACAATTTATACAAAAATTAACGAAAAATATAAAGTGTCTGACTTACAAAACTGCTTGTCTAAAACCTATGATGATGAATTTTTTGTCGAAGTAATAGCTGGAGAACCCAATATAAAAAGCGTGGTTGGGACTAATTTATGCCTTATATCAGTTAAGCAAGGTCGCCAATCTAACTACGCAATTATCGTTTCAGCTATTGATAATTTGTGCAAAGGTGCATCTGGCCAAGCGGTACAAAATATGAATTTAATTTTTGGTTTTGATGAAAATGAAGGTTTGAAGATTGCTCCGATTTTTCCATAAATGAAAACAAT
>VGDJ01000117.1 GCA_016869775.1 Alphaproteobacteria bacterium | reverse complement strand
TTATTATTGTGGTGAAAGCATCCGCTACTGAGTAGCGCCAATACACCCAAAAAAGGTGTTATTGGCGCTATAAAGTAGCGGGTATAGGCAAGTTATAGGTAAGGCGGGCTGACATCACACCAAGACAATTTATCAACGACAATAATATTTCGGTTCCTAAAAAAATTGGCTGACTTTTCGACACTCGGACGACCGCTCGACTCGACAGAAGAAGTTTAAATTTTTACCCCACTGCACTTTTTTCGGCAAAGCCGTTTTGGCTATCCCACATTGCAGCACATTAGCAAGCCCGCTCAATCCCACTGCACAACCCAAGGCTCGCAAAAGAGCTGCAATTTCCCACCCGCAAGATGTTAATAACTTATTTGTGGACATTATTTGTCCTTACCATTTTTGTCCCTATTTTTGGAAAAATGCATTAGTACTATGTCTAAACAAAAAGTATCAACCTTTGGTGAATACATAAGGAAATTAAGAGAGGAATCACTCCAACCGTTAAGAAAAGTTGCGGCTCAACTGGACATTGACCCTTCTCTATTAGGAAAAATAGAGAGAAATGAAAGGCAACCAACCAAAGAACAGATAAAGAAACTTGCAACAATTTTTAATCAAAATGAAAATTTTCTCTTCTCGGAATTTTTGAGTGACCAGATTGCATATAAAATTTTGGAGGAAGAAGGTCATCTAAATGTTTTGAAAGTTGCCGAGAAAAAAGTAAAGTATTTTAAATCATTAAAATAAAGTTTGACTATGAAAAACACAGTTAACTACAAAACAAACGATTCTATTTTGTTAGTTGAGGAAGAACAGCAACTAGAAATGTTTGAACAATCCAAGAACAATTTAAAGTATCCACGAAGAGAGAAAAGAAGTATATCGAACAAAACTTTTGAATTAGAGAAACCGAATGAGGCGACTTCCAACACAATGCAGAAAATTCAAAGTCAAAATACTGCTATTGAAAGAAAATTTGAAATGGCGTTAATTCAAGCAGGCTTTCGATACTGTAAGGCTGGACAACTTATTGAAGCTATTGAAGGCAATCCTGATTTTGTAATTCCAAAATATCGCATTGCAATTTTTTGTGATGGAGATTTTTGGCATGGTTATAATTTTGATAGTAAAAAAATAAAAAACAACAATGAATTTTGGTCTGCAAAAATCGAAAGAAATATTGCTCGAGATTCTGAAGTGTCCTATGGTTTAAAAAAGAATAAGTGGAAGGTCTTCAGGTTTTGGGAGCACGATATCAACAAAAATATTGACGCTTGCATCCTTGACATTAAGAAATACATAGAAGAAAATTATACCGAAGAAAAATACAAATTTACATTTGTTGATTTATTTGCAGGCATAGGTGGTTTCAGAATTCCATTAGAAGAGTTAGGTGGAAAATGCCTTGGATTCTCCGAAATTGATAAATATGCAATTGAAACATACAAAAATAATTTTTGGGAGTTTAAAAATAACGAAGAGGTTGAACTAGGAAGTATAACTAATATAGAAAAATTACCTTTTAAGAATATCGACTTAATTGTAGGCGGTGTACCATGCCAATCATGGTCGGTTGCCGGCAAAATGAGAGGATTTGACGACCCAAGAGGTAAATTATGGCATGATACTATTAGGGTAGTTGAACTGAATAAACCTAAGGCATTTATTTTTGAAAACGTTAAAGGGTTAATGGACCCAAGGAATAGGGCGAATCTTGAATTAATCATTGAAAGTTTTGAAGCCTTAGGTTACAACGTCAAATATCAGCTTTTAAATTCATACGATTTCGGACTGCCACAAAATCGAGATAGAATATTTATTGTGGGTATTAAGAAAGAACTGAAGGCGAATAAAGCATTTAAATTTCCATTGCCAAAGAATAAAAAATCATATCTCCATGAAATACTTGATGGTTTTAACAAAGATGGAAGTCGTTTGAAGAAAGAAATTTTTGACCCGAAAGAATTATTTGGTGATAAAATACCTATGGGAAGAAATAGATTTCAAAAAACAAATGAGTTTAATGATTTTTTTATTTTTTGTGATACTAGAAATGGACACACAACCATTCATTCATGGGAAATGATTAGAACCTCAAAAAGAGAAAAGGAAATCTGTATGGCAATTCTCCGAAACAGAAGAAAAAAGATTTATGGAAATGCAGATGGAAACCCTTTATCGTTTAAAGATCTCAATGTTTTAATTCCTAAATTGAAAGAGTCTGAGTTAGTATCACTCATAGATAAAAAAATATTAAAATATATTGACGGACAAGGTTATGTCTTTGTAAACTCCAAAAATTCAGCTGGCATTAATGGAATTTATAGAATATACCTACCTCATTCTAATATATTTTCAACCTTAACTGCTACGGGCACTAAAGATGTTATTGCCCTTAAAAACATTCAGGCCAAAACGCCAAAAGAATACAAAGAAAAATTTATTGATGAAATCATAAAGACTAAGGAGTACCGCTCGATTAGCGCAAGAGAAGCGGGCAAATTACAAGGGTTCCCAAAGTGGTTTGCTGTTCACAAGAACGAAAATCTTGCAAAAAAGCAATTTGGAAATGCGGTTTCAACCACAGTAATTTATAATTTAGCAGAATCGTTAGTCAGTACGGATATTTTTAAGAGTGAAAAGAAATGAATAAAAAAGAAAAAGAAGCGATTTTAGCTAAATTTAAAGAATGGTTTCAAGGTTCCTTAATTGAAAGTCATCGCAAAAACACAGAGAAACTCAAAAATATTAATGAGTTTAATATTAATCCATTCCTATTGTATTATCTCGCTAACTATTTAGAAGGAAACTCAAATCCAGAATCTTTAGCCAAGGCATTGGTTTATCCAAGGGCACTGGGGACATCAATCACAACATCTTTTGGAACGCAAATGCAAACATTCATTACAATTGTATTGGGCGCATATGGTTCAACGACCAAAGGAATAGATATCGAATTTGTGGACCAGGTAGATAAAAGAAAAAAATATTGCCAATTAAAGTCTGGACCAAATGCGATCAATAAAGACGATATTAAAACAATTAATGATCATTTTCTAGCTGTCAAGAATCTGGCAAGAACGAATAATTTAAAAATCAACCTGAGCGATCTTGTTTTCTGCCTAACATATGGCGAGGATAGTGAAAAAAATTCTTTTATAAAAGAATTAGAAAAGGAATATACCGTTTACATGGGCAAGGATTTTTGGCACAGATTTACGGGAGATAAAAATTTTTACAGGGACTTAATCCTTGCCGCTGGTGAAATAGCCAAGGAAGTTAATATGAAACATATTGTGGATGATGTTATAAAAGATTTAAGTATTACAATAGAAGACCGTTTTAAAAATATCTCTTCTTGATTGCCAACCTACAATGGCAAGCACATTTGCAGCTTTTCTTTATTGGTAGCAAAGTTTTTAACGGCTGCAAAAGAGCTTGCCATTTTTCCTTCCCGCCTGTGTGTAAAAAGAAAAAAAATCCCTTCCCTTCTGTAAAAATTTAAACTGCGACCGCTCAAGCCACCGCAGACAAAACCTTAGGTGACAATAAAAAATATTATCGGCAGACACCGTGCAAGGTGGACAGAAACAAAACCGCCCTACCTATAACAGCGCACTGGCGCAATAGCGGCAGACGTGGGTATATAAACATTATTTCACTAAATTTACATTGTGCGTACTTGACAGTTTAGTGTTCCAAAGCCGCTACTGCGCCAGTGCGCAAACCGTTATGGGCAAGTTAAATAAAAATAGCGGTTCAAGGC
>VGDJ01000116.1 GCA_016869775.1 Alphaproteobacteria bacterium | reverse complement strand
CTTTTAGAAACATGAATATGCGTACCTTTTATTGACAGCTTTAGTCTCGACCAAAAACTCTCAATCAAATTCGCGGTTGCACCTTTCTTGCATTCATACTCAACAACTCCGTGATTAACGGTGTTGAGAGTGTGGCCTTTTTGGTTTAAGCCTTTTTATGAGTGTAATTCGTCAGTTTGGATTTCGCTATTTTTCTAAACATTGACTTGGATGATTGGGTGAATGGTTGCGCGTTTATCATCATCAACAACTTTGGTCATGGCTTTGCCATCTTTTTGCATCATGCCAAAGACAATTGATTTACCTTCTGCGCCATGACCTCTTTTACCTTTTTTTGCTTCTAATGTAGGTTTCGTCAATTTCAACGATTCTGCTAAGTGGTTCATCACTATCAACTTGCACCATGTGTTTTCTGATTTGATGACCCATGCGCCAAGCTCATCATCATTTGGGAATTTTTAAAGAATTGCTTAATGGTTGTGTTTTTCATAATCAAACCAGTTATTTAAAGGAATTGGCGATAATTAAATAACTTATTCTCGTATATAAAGGGATAATCTTCTTTTTTAATACATCGCAAAAACCAAAACCCAAATTACAACTGATCAAAACGATAAAAATTTTGTTTTAAAATTTTATCAATCGTATTAATTGAGAATTTTTTATCATTTTTGTGGCTATAAAATTCAATCGCTTTTGCACAATATACGATTTCACTATATTTGGGTATGATGTGGGCAAGAATATAATCAATGACTTGTTGACTTAAAAAGATTTGTTTGCGCGATAAAATATTGGTGAAAATCAGTTTTAAATTATGAGGGTTGGTTTGGTTTATTTTGGCTGAATTAAAGTTTTTTAATCGTGATTTTAGATCAGCTAATTGAAACATTTCTAAATTCCGAAATATCAAAACCAGCATTGATTTGGATTCTTGGGCGCAATTGATAATTTGCAAAAGTCTCTCGTCATTTTTTAATGAATTTAAGTCATCTATTGCAAAAAAATTGTTATGACAAAATAAATCATACGGATCTTGTTTTGCAATTTGTTCTGAGTTTATAAAATTAAAATTATGCTTTTGGCCAAATGTTTTGACTAGGTGGGTTTTTCCGCAACAACTGTCACCTTCTATTGCAACTATTTTAAATGGATTATCATCAAAATTTTTAATTGAAAAAAATTTTTGAAGTAGATTATGTGCTAATTGATTTTCAGCAAAAAAAACAAAATTTTCTGATGTAAAATCATTATTTTGCGACGAACTATAAAAATCAAAAAAGAGCTGATTCACAATTTATTCGATAACCTTAGGAACTGCAAAATATCCATAAACTTGTTTTGGGGCATTTTTCAAAACATTGTCCTTATTGTTTTCGTCGCTGACAAGGTCTTTGTTGAGTTTAAGAGGTTGGTCATGAACAGTAATCATGGGTTCAACATTTTCAGTATTAACTTCGTTGAGTTTTTCTATCCAATTAATAACATTTTCAATTTGAGTTGATAAAATTTCTTTTTCGTTCGAAACCTCTATTTGAGCAAGGCGAGAGATTTTTTCGATGTCTTTTTGTGTAATTTTGGGCATAATATGATTTATAGCGAAATAAAAGATTGTAAAAAAATTTTACCAAAAAAAGGTTGTATTTTGGGCCTTGATATTGGTACCAAAAAAATTGGAGTGGCAATTTGCGATGACTCCCAAAAAATCGCCACTCCAAAAAAAATAATTAAGCGTCAAAGTAATGCCAAGGATTTTGCAACACTTCTATCAATAATTCAAGAGAATGATATTGTTGCACTTGTTCTGGGATTCCCTCTTAAAATGGATGGATCGGAAAGTTTGATGAGTAATTTTGTAATGAGATTTGCCATCAATCTAGAAAAATTTTTACATGATTTAAAAATTGAAGATTTGGTGCTGATTGTTTTTGATGAAAGACTATCTAGTTATGAAGCACGAAGTATGAGAGTTACAAAATCCGCTAAAAATAAAGATTATGATGATATTTCGGCTTCGTTAATTTTAGAGAACTTCATTAATTGTTTGCACGAGGGCAAAAATTAATTCAGAAATCATTGTCGGGGTGTGCAAACAAGTCGGGGTTATTCTCAATCTTTCGTCACCTCTAGCAACCGTTGGGTAATTTATATGCTGAACATAAATATTATGTTCGTTTAATAATTTTTGAGAAATTATTTTAGCTTTGTAAGCATCGCCAATTCTTACTGAAATTATGTGAGAGTCATTGGGAAATATATTTATATTATTTTCCAATAACTTCTGCTTAATAACGCTAACATTTGCAAAAAGTTTTTGTCTCTCACTTGAATTTGTCGACAAATATTCAATATTATTTTTGATTGCAACGGCAATTGCTGGAGGCATTGCGGTGCTAAAAATGAAGGGTGAAGCATAAGATCTCACAGCATCAATTATATCATCATTTGAAGCAATGTAGCCCCCGACCGCTCCAAAACCTTTGGCAAATGTGCCTTGAATAATGTCGATGCTATTTTGAAGTCCTAATTTTTGACTCAGACCAGCACCGTTTTGACCATAAATTCCAACTGCATGAACTTCGTCTATATAAGTTAGAGCATTATATTTATCGGCGATTTTAATGATTTTTTCGAGCTCTCCAAAGTCACCATCCATGGAATAAACTGATTCAAAAATTATTAATTTCGCTAACTCTTGTGAAGTGCCTTTAATTAAATCCTCGAGATGATTGATATCATTATGACGAAAGATATGTTTTTGCGCTCCGCTATTTTTGATTCCAGATATGATTGAAGCATGATTTTTGGCATCAGAATAAATTACCAAATTCGGGATAATTTTAGCCAAAGCTTGAATCGTTCCATCGTTGGCTGTATAGCCCGAAGAGAATACCAAGCCCCTTTGCTTATCGTGTAATTTGGCAACTGTATTTTCTAAATCGATTATTGGTGAATTATTGCCAGATATATTGCGCGTTCCGCCAGCGCCAATGCCAAAATCTTGAAGAGCTTGTTTAGCTTTAATAATACTTTGGGGATTTTGACCCATTCCAAGATAATCGTTCGAGCACCAAACGATGATTTTTTTACCGTTTTTTTTGTTGATAGCGAAAGGAAATTCACCGCAAATTCGAGCGATATCTAAAAACTCACGATATCGATTTTCGTGTTTTAAATTATCAATGGCTTGAGTGAAAAATTTTTGAAAAATTTTATTCATAGAAATGGAAATTTTGTTCGCATTCTATATTTCGCTGGCTTTTTGCGCAAGCCTTTTTTCGGCTTCAAAATTCTTTTTCTTAAGGCTTAAAATTAATCCGATTAGAATCACCGATGAACCAAAAAAAACCCAAAAATCTGGTTTTTCATCAAATACAAAATAAGCAATAATGCTTGTAAAAATTAAACGCGAAAAGTCAAAAGGCTGGAGAACTGACAAATCGTTTTTACGGTAAGCTTGCGCAATTAGTTTGTAGCAAAGATTAGAGATTATTCCTAAAAATAAAAATTTTACAAAAGCATAAAAATCAATAGATTTAATATGCGGAATCGCGAAAGGTAGCGAAAATAAAAACATAAAAACTGTCATTTGAGCAACGATATTGCGGGTTTTATTGGTTTTGGTCATGGTTTTAACTGTTAGATTTGATATGGTCCAAGAAATAATTGAGCCAAAACAAAAAATATAGCCATGCTTGAATTCATTGAATCCGGGGCGCATGATAATCAACACCCCAATAAAGCTCACCAAGCAGGCAAAGAAAATGTTTTTGCTAACTTTTTCTTTTAAAAAAAATTTTGAAGCAAGTGTGGTAATAATCGGAGTTAAAAAACTTATCGAAATCGCCTCAGACATTGGTAATGAAATAATGGCGTAAAAC
>VGDJ01000115.1 GCA_016869775.1 Alphaproteobacteria bacterium | reverse complement strand
CATTTTTATTTAACATATTTTTTATTCCATGCTCTCCAAACTAACCATTTTCTTGCCCTTAATTGGCTTTTTTGTGTCCGGAGTTTTGTCCAGAATCAAACCAAATAAATCAGATAACCAAAGTTTTTCTCTAAATTTTTCAGATAAATTTGCCCAGTATTTGACTACTGCACTAATGTTTACTTCGGCAATTTGCGCAACTCTGGTATTTATCGAATTCCATCAAACTCGCCATATTCAAAGTGATGTTTTGTTTAATTTTATAAAATCCGGAAACTTTATTGCGAATTGGTCAATACATATTGATGCTCTCAGCGCAATAATGTTAATCGTTGTAACTTATGTTTCTTGCCTAGTTCACCTATATTCAATCGGATATATGCATGAAGATCGATCAGTAGCTCGCTTTATGTCATATTTATCGCTCTTTACTTTTTTTATGCTTGCTTTGGTTACGGGCGACAATTTTGTTCAGCTTTTCTTCGGTTGGGAAGGAGTTGGAGTTGCCTCATACTTACTAATTGGTTTTTGGTTTAAAAAAGAATCCGCCAACTGCGCATCCATGAAGGCATTTATTGCAAATCGCGTTGGTGATTTGGGTTTAATTTTAGCCATCGCATTAATATATATTTCATTTGGCTCGGTCGAATATTCCAAAGTTTTTTATCAAATATGCAATCATTCTGGGGACAGATTTTTTTTATTTGGTAAACAATTTTTAACCATTGACACCATTTGTATCCTTCTTTTTATTGGAGCAATGGGTAAATCTGCTCAAATTGGTTTGCACGTTTGGCTGGCAGATGCAATGGAGGGACCTACTCCGGTATCTGCTCTGATTCACGCCGCAACCATGGTAACTGCCGGTGTATTTTTAGTTGCACGATGCTCACCTCTATTTGAACTTTCACCAATCGCATTAGATTTTGTGGTAATTATCGGCGCCACAACTGCTCTATTCTCAGCTACTATTGCCCTAACTCAAAACGACATCAAAAAAATCATCGCCTACTCAACATGCTCACAACTTGGATACATGTTTTTCGCTTGCGGTTTATCTGCTTATTCTTCAGCAATTTTTCACCTCGCTACTCACGCTTTCTTCAAGGCTTTATTATTTTTATCAGCTGGTAGTGTGATTCATGCAATGCATCACGAACAAGATATTCAAAAAATGGGAGGTTTATGGAAAAAAATCCCTTTCACCTACGCCATGATGTGGATTGGTTCACTTGCTCTTGCAGGATTTCCTCCTTTTGCAGGATTTTATTCCAAAGATGTGATTCTTGAATCAGCTTATATGGCCCACACCACAATTGGCAAATTCGCATTTTATGTTGGAATTTTAACCGCCCTCCTAACTGCTTTTTATTCTTGGCGATTATTATTTTTAACATTCCATGGTAAAACTCGAGCTGATCAAAATACATTCAGCCACGCTCATGAAGCACCTATTAACATGTTATTACCACTGGCAATTTTGGCAATTGGTTCGATTGGGGCTGGTTATGTTGGATATTACATTTTAAAAATGGTTTCAACCAATGGTTTCTTTACTTCAGCCATTACCGTTTCATTAAGTAAATTCTTTATTTACGACGAAATTCATCACGCTCCGACTTTAGTTAAAATTTCACCGATGCTTGTTGGGATTTTGGCAATAATCTTGTCATATTTATTTTATATAAAATACCCCAATATCCCTTCCAAACTTGCCAAAATTTTCCCAAAACTATATAAATTATCCTACAATAAGTGGTACTTTGATGAATTTTATGAAAACACTTTGGTTCGCCCATCAAAAAAATTAGGTAATTTTTTATGGAAAATTATTGATATCAAAATTATTGACGCTGTACCGAATGGAATTGCATATTTTTGTCGTATCGCATCAACCGGAATTTCAAAAATTCAAACTGGAATGGTCTTTCATTACGCCACTTGGATGATTTTTGGATTAGCCTTAATTGGCATTGCTTTTATTGATTATATTATACCTTTAATTGCCAAAGACCAAACTTTATTCGGCATCATCAAAAGTAGCTTTGTAAATCTTTTTTCACTTAAATTTCAATGATCGATACAAAAAAATTACGCGAAAATCTTGGTAATTTTTCAACCGGAATAATTATTGCATGCGCTCGCAAAAGAAACTTCTTTGCAACTAAATTTTTTAATAAAAATTTTTTTGAAAATAATCAATTCGCCAAAAAATTCGAAGATTTTTGGCAAAGTTTTTTTGAAGAAAATAGAGTTGGTAAAAAAATTTCACAAAAATTTCTGGCCACTGAATTCAAGTTCAAAAACCATGAAATACAAAATTTTATTGATGAAAAAATTCTTAATAAAATTAAAAAGATTTTTGCTGATGATTTTTTTGGAATGACCATAAACTCATTTTCATCGGTTTCATTGGATCCACCTCTTATATCTTTCTGCGTCGACAATAATTCTACGAACCTTAAATTCTTTAAAAAAAATCGTTACTTTCTTCTTAATATCTTGAGCGTTGAACAACAAAAACTCTCTAGCGCTTTTGCCACCCCAAAAAACTCTCATAAATGGCATGTTGAGCCTTATTTTTTTAGCAAATTTGGTAATCCAATTTTTTACAATTCTTTGTCATTTATCGAATGCAAAAAACACCGCATCATTAAAATGGGAGATCATCATATAATTATTGGTGAAGTAATAGATTTTAGTGAAATAAAAAACTCGCATCCGTTAATTTATTTTAAAGGAAAATATCAATCGTTAAATAACTCTTAACATCTTAATATATTTTATAAAAAATTGATTATTTTTGTAAAATCTCATACATTATTTTTAGCTGTTTTTACACAGATATTTTTTTTTAATAATTTTTAATTTTTTTAATTGCATTTATTCAATTACTAATAAATTATTCATCACGAAATTTATTCTAACAACCAATCAATCATTCACATGGAAATAGCTATCAAAAACATCTTAGATGACAAGTTACGCAAGGATTTTCAATTGAACATTCCTGCTCCACTACTTAATCAAAAAGTCAGTGATTATGTATCAAAAATTCAACCAGAATTTTCTATGAATGGCTTTGAAAAGGGTCGCGTCCCATTCGAAACTATTATTGAAAAGTTTGGTAAATCAATTATGGCTGAACAGTCTGATATATTAATTTCTCAGACGATTTCTAAAATTGTTAATGATAACAGATATCGCATGGCTTCATATCCAAAAATTGATTTTAAAACTTTCGAAGAAGGCAAAGATGTTAATCTAATTGCATCATTTGAAGTTTTCCCATCAATTCCTGAAATTGATTTATCAAAAGTAACTCTTAATCGTTATATTGTTGAAATAAGCGAAGATGAGCTCAGTGAGAATGCAAATAAACTACTAAAGTCAAAAATTAAACTCGAACTTCAGGATCCTATTTATCTCTCTAATTTTGACGATGTTGTAATTATTAATTATAATGGCAATATCAATGGAGCTCCTTTTGATGGTGGCTTTGGCAAAGAATTTCCTCTTGAAATTGGTAGCAAAACCTTTATTGAAAATTTTGAAGAACAACTTGTTGGCAAAATAACTGGTCAAAAAGTTATTGTTTCTGTTAAATTTCCTGATGATTATTTTGTTTCTAACTTAGCTGGAAAAAATGCCACATTTGAAGTTGAAATTTTAGCAATATATAAAGCTGAATCAAGAAAATATGACAGTGAATTTATCAAAGAAGCCACTGGTTTTGAAGATCTTGAAAGTCTAAAAGATAGCATATATAACGAAATGGCAATGTCATATGATACAACTTGTCGCGCCATTTTTAAAAAAGAACTTTTTGATTATTTAGATTCAGCATATAGCATCGATCTTCCAATTGGATTGGTTAATGAACAAACTAATTTCCTTAAAA
>VGDJ01000114.1 GCA_016869775.1 Alphaproteobacteria bacterium | reverse complement strand
CAACCCGATCCTACCGCGACATCACAAATTTTGAGGTCATCTTGACGATTTTGATATTTATACAGAAGCATTTCAACTAAAGTCTCGGAATCTGGTCGAGGGTCTAAAACAGAGTTATCAACAAAAAAATTATTACCAAAAAACTCACGATGGTTTGTTATGTGCGAAAGCGGGACCCGAGATGCTCTGAGATTGATATAATGAAGATATTTTTGGTATTGATTTGGCTCTAAATCGAACTGGGAGTATTTGAGTATAATATCTTGAGAATCGCAACTAAGGATTTTTGCTAATATGATTCGGGCATCTAAAAAATGAGAAGCGATCGAATTCTTTTTAAGGATTTCGACCGCTTCTAAAAAAGCTTTATCAACCTTCACAGGCTTTGTTATTTTAGTAAACTAAAACTTTACCAATGATTTCTCGAACTGAAACCTCGTTAACAAGGAATTCAAGATTTTTCTCGCGTCTAACATCAAACTGAGCAATTTCATCTTTAGTTACAGAGTTTTTCGAAGCAATTTCAGTGGCAACGCTTACGATTCTTTCTGAAACATTTGTCAAGAATAGATCGTAGTTTGCAGGATTGCCAGTTTGAGCTTGGTCAACCGAAACATCTGAAGCAACTGCAGAATTTGGAGATTTTGTTGATTCTGAAAGCTGTTTGAATTGTTTTTTTAGTTGTTCTAACAAGTTTGCAACTTTTTCAACTTTAATGGTAATTCCACCAGATGGATAATTATCATCTGAAGAACTATTCACATTGCCAGAGATATTAATTTTGTAGAGCGGGTTTGAGAATTCAACATTGTCAATTTTAATATTTTGGACAAATTGAACCGGCAACTCTTGAATTTGAGTTGGATCCGATGGCTCGGGCTGATCTTGTTTAATTGAAGGAGTTAAAGTTATTGTCGCTTCTATAGTCACATTACTTTTCACGATACTAGTATCAGAAATTGTATCAGGAGCCTGATTTACATCTTGCTGGGCATTTGGATCAATCGGCGCTTGAGCTTGAGCATTGGCTTGATCTGCCATTGCCATAGCCTGTTTAATAGCTTCATTACCATTTTGCGCAGGAGGCGCACTCGGAGCCGGAACTGCATTTGGAGCTGAAGCTGGATTGTTTTGAACATTAACGGTAGCGGTTGGAGCATTGTTAACATCTACAGCACCGTTTGCTGTATCGCCTGAATTTGGAGCTGGGGCCGGAATTTGATTTGGATCAACTGGAGGGGATACATTAACTGAAGCATTTACTTTTATCTCTTCAGTTTTTATGCCCTCAATAACTTTTTTATCCAACACATTTTTGTAAAAATCTATGATCGTATAGCCTTCAAGCTCCTTGAAAGAAACTGAAATTTTGCTAGTTCTTTTATCCGTCTCATCGATTGAAGTCTCTGAGGATATTGAGGTTCCAGTTGATGAATTGACAACATTTTTTTCGGCATCTAAAACTTTAAATCCTGAATCAGTATATTTGAAATAACTAATAACACCGTCAGCTAAAGTCAACGATACTTCGGGTTGGCCAGCAAACTCGACATCAAAAATATCTCCCGAACTCTCAAAATCCTGCAATTTAACCGCATCTGTAAAATTTATAACAAAATTATCTGAAAAAATGCTAGCTCTGGCTTCAAGTTGTTTAATGTGAATTTGCCTTTTGGCAATCATGTTAACTGGGATAGTTATTTTTAAATCATTTACAATGATTTTTTGATTAGCAGGGAAACCAGAAACCGATATTTCGCCAGCTGATATATAGTTTGAGTTATCTGCGATAAACTTATTAATTTGTTTTTCTGATTGACCCGCTCTAAAAAACCAAAAAACACAATATGATAGTACCAATACTACCAAAACAATTGCCATTTTAATTACTAAGCCCTTTTTCATAGATTTTTGCTTTTGTTTAATTGTTTATTGAAATATTACGAGTTTCGTCTGGAACTATTACTGTAAGCCCATCTAACTCTTTGGTCATTATAATTTGACAACCCAATCTGGAGGTGGGAGTAAGACCAAATGCCAAATCAAGCATATCTTCTTCGTCTTCGGTTGGAGGCGTGAGTTTATCATAAAATGCCTTATCAACAATAACATGACATGTTGAGCAAGCTAAGGAGCCTTCGCATGCGCCCTCAAGATTTATGTTATTGCTGTGAGCGACCTCAAGAACAGAAGATCCAACTAGCACTTCAAATTCTTTTTTTTCACCTTTTTCTACGAAAACGATTTTGACTTTATCTGACATCGAAAATAAAAATGTAAAATTAATTTGCAAAAAATTTCTGCGCCCCAAAAGAAAATAATTTATAAAGGTAATTTATAGAGATTAATTGCTATTGTACGGCGCTTAGACGAGAAAGTATTTTCGTGGAATACTAGATACGATTTTTTAAAAAGAAACACTAATTTTTTATAAATGTTAAAAATTGTTTTATTTCAACCAGAAATTGCTGGAAATGTAGGAGCAATAATTCGATGTTGCGCTTGTTTTGGTGCACAGTTACACATAATTGAACCATGCGGATTTCCTTTTGATTTGGCTCGCGTAAAAAAATCCGCACTTGATTATATAAATTACGTCAAAATTTTTAGGCATAATTCATTTGACGAATTTTACAAAAATAATATCGATTCCGATCGTCGACTTATACTCGCTACCACAAAATCAAAAAAGGATATTTATGATTTTAAATTCCAGCCCAACGACTTTATTTTATTTGGCAAAGAAAGTGCTGGAGTTCCAGAAAATATTCATCTTACGGCCAATGAAAAAATTACAATTTTAATGCATAACAATCAACGCTCTCTAAATCTTGCAATTTCATGCGGAATCTTTCTAGCTAAGGCTAATTTTGATATTAACTAAATATTGTATTTATTTTACGTTTATTGAAAGCAATGGAGCAATATTTTTGATAACTCGGCCCGCAGCTGGTGCAGCCACCATTCCCGCAGTATTAAAGACATAATTTGGACGATCGAAAACAACATAAACCAAGTATTTTGGGTTATAAATTGGAAAAACTCCCACAAAAGAAGCTAAGGTTTGACCTTCGTTATACCCACCCGATTCAGCTCTATCGGCAGTGCCAGTTTTACCCCCGACTTCGTATCCTTCGATATTAGCATATTTTCCGGTACCCTCTTCGACTACAGCTCTCATCATTTTACGCATTTTATCAACCGTTTCGTCCTTAATCAATTTTTTGGGTCTTTTAGGAGCTTCTTCAAGTTTTAAAAATGATGGCTTAAAAAGATAACCGCCATTAACGATTGCCGAGGTTGCCAATGCAAGATGCAAAGGCGTTGAAGCGATTCCATGACCATACGAAATAGTGAATAAACTAATTTCGCTCCAGTTTTTAAGTGGCGCCATAATGCGTCCCAAACCCGGAAATTCGGCGTCAACCTTTTTAAGAAATCCAAATTTTTCTAAAAATTCTCGCTGATTTTGAGCTCCTAGTTTTTCAGCAATTTTTACGGTGCCAATGTTAGAACTTTTGGTAAAAACCTCCTTAACGCTTAGAAGGCCTTCATATTTGTCGTGGTCTTTAATAGAAAATCTACCGTATTTAATAGGCTCCGATACCGAATACATATCTTCCATTTTTATCAAACCATGTTCAAAAGCTGCAGCGTTTGTAAAAATTTTCATTACCGAACCCAACTCGTATGAACCGCCGGTAACCATATTAAACCTTTGATCCATTGTGGCCTCATTTTGAAGATTAGCATCAAATGATGGCAAAGAAACTAACGCCAAAATTTCACCCGTATTTACGTCCATAACAAGACCTGAGGCCAACTTAGCCTTGAATTCCTCTTTGGCTTTTAGTAGCTCATCAAAAAGAATATCTTGAACCCGCACGTCCATTGCCAAGTTTATATTTTGATTCATCATTAATTTTCTATCATATTGCATCTCGATACCCGATAGGC
>VGDJ01000113.1 GCA_016869775.1 Alphaproteobacteria bacterium | reverse complement strand
TTAATTGTCGCCATCTCAATTATTCCCGTGCTTTGCGCTTATTTATCTGGACACAGCAAAAAAGATCGCAAAAAAAATACTGGCTTCATCGCTAAATTTGATTATGTGCAAAGCAAAATGGAAGATGGCTATGAATGGTTGTTAAAATTTTCTATTCGTAATCCCGGAAAAATTTTGTTGTTAACTTTAGCAATTATCGCTGGAAGTATCGTAGCATTCACTAAAGTTCCAAAAACTTTTATGACCGAAAGTGATAATGGCGAAATCACCATCAGCCTTGAATTACCGGCTGATTCCAGCCTTGATGCCACTTCTAATGTTGGTCTAAAAATCGATGAAATTGTGCGTAAAAATCCTGAGGTGCAACTTTCGGCAGTTTCTGCTGGAACTATGTCGCGTCAAGCTCAACGCGGTGAGCTTTATGTTAAATTAGTTCCAAAAAATAATCGCAATTTAAGTACCATGCAGTTTAAAGAAAAGTTGCGTTTACAAATTAAGGATTTTGCTTTTGCCAATCCTGTGGTTAAAGATTTTGACCCCTCTGGTGGCGCTTCTCGCGGGCAACCTTTCAATTTATTTTTAATTTCCGCCAACAAAGAATCTCTCGATAAATATGCTTCGATGCTTTTTAAAAAACTCAAAGAAGACCCGAGACTGAAAGACCTTGATAACAGCAATAAAGCCACTCGCCCTGAATTTAAAATTAAACTCAAAGAAGATTCCGCTCGTCTTTATGGGGTAAATTCGCAAGCAGTGGGCGATGAACTTCGGGGCTATGTCGAAGGTTATGTGCCAACCAAACTGCGCCAAAATGGCTTAGAATATGATGTGCGAGTGCGTTTAAAAGAAGATCAACGCGATTTAAAAGATAATTTTGACAAAATTTATGTGCCAAATATCAATAATAAATTAATTAAATTATCCGACATTGCCGAAACTGCGGAAGATATTGAACCAGCAACTATTAATCGCCAAGATCGCGGAAGATATATTCAAATTACCGCAAGTTTGGCACCAAAAATTGGACTTGGTGATTTACTTAAAGATTACGAAAACAAATTTAGCGAAGGCGAGTTAAAAATTCCAAATGACATTCGTTATTCTTTTT
Organism: Alphaproteobacteria bacterium; assembly: GCA_016869775.1. Lineage (GTDB taxonomy): Bacteria > Pseudomonadota > Alphaproteobacteria > Rickettsiales > UBA1997 > CAILUF01. The sequence goes on along the minus strand of VGDJ01000113.1, from coordinate 2,849 downwards.
CGGGAGACTCAGAAAATATGCAAGATATGATTAGCTCGATGAATAAGGCCTTACTATTATCCATCGTCTTTATTTACTTAATTCTAACCAGTCTTTACGAATCTTTTGTGGTGCCGTTTACGATTTTACTTGCCTTGCCTTTAGCATTTTGTGGCGCCTTTTATGCCTTGTTCATAATGGGCGAATCGGTAAATATTTTTACGATGCTTGGAATATTTATGCTTGTTAGTGTTTCGGGCAAAAACTCGATTTTGTTAATCGATTTCGCCAATCGTTTAATCGCCGAAGGTAAATCCAGAACTGACGCCTTGATAATTGCCGGCAGAATACGACTTCGTCCAATTTTAATGACCTCGATTGCCTTAATTGTTGGCACCCTGCCCGTCGCCATTGGCTTTAGCGAAACCGCGGCAATGCGCACTTCGATGGGAGTTGCCATTATCGGAGGTCTGATTTCGTCAACCTTGCTTACTTTAGTGGTAGTGCCCGCAGTATTTAGCTATATTGACCGCTTTCGCATTTGGATTAAAGGGCTACTTTGGAAAATGGTGGAGTAACCGATTTTGCTTTATTTAATTTGCCACTTTTCGGTTAAATAAGCCTCGACCAACTTGCGATCATCTTCTTTTAGAACTGATGAATAATAAATAACTTCACCAACATAACCCGAAAAATAACCGTAAGACCAAGGTTCACCAGTAGTTAAAAAATCTCTACCGATACTATATCCAGGGACTATTTGATATCCACTTGCTGAGGCAGTACTTATAAATTTTGAATTAACATATAATGATGGAGCGCCATTATTATAAACCACATTAATCAATACTGGACTATTTATCGACGCAGTATAAGTATTTCTAAATGGCATGTAGTTTCCTGAATGTTCAGCAGTAACAATTTGATTTTTACAAAGACTAACGCCAAAACCAGCTGATGGATTTGGTTCATATTGTGGGTATATTAGATAATTTTGCCCAGAAACTCCGACATTTCCGCTGGTCAAATTTGTACAAGCTCGCCCCGGAGTGCCAACTATGAAAAGCACAAAATTGTTAGTAAAATATTTTTTTTGATTTTGCATAAAATCATTAACACCATCAAACAACAAGGCTGGTAAGCCATTAATTCCATTCATTTTATATTTTGGTCTTTTGCTATCAGTATCTTGCAACATATTAACTTTTAAATTTTTATCAAAATTTAAATCATTCCATCTACCAATAGTTTGATCATCATTTAAAACCTTTGGTGAAGCGTTATCGCTTGAAGTTAAATAAAGAGATTCTTTAAGAGTAGTTTCTAACCACAATTCCAAACTATCAATTGATATAACCGGAGATTTATTAGTAAAATCCCGAGCGGTTGTCAACCTCATCTCATAAAACATATCTTTACCCTGAATAATTCCCAAAATAAGAACTGCAATAACAATCAAAACAATCGATATCTCTATCAGCGAGAATGCTTTTTTAATGTTATTTGGTTTAATTTTGTAAAATTTTATCATTGGCTAGACTTAAATAAAAATTTAGAACAGCAAATTGCGTGTTTTGAGATAAGTATATTTGAGATTAATTCGCTACAAAGTGATTAAATTTACAACCTCAAAAAAAGCAACATCTTATAATGTATTAAATGTTGATTTAAAAATTTTATCGAAATTAACGCAAAACTCTCATACCATTCTAAGGCAACATAATCATATATTAAGAAGCTCTCTAAACAGATTTGATATTGACTTAATTTTTTTCGAAAAATACAATCCGCACTCATTTTTTTTGCCAATCATAAAAATTTTCACAATTATTTTGGGGCGTAGCCAAGTGGTAAGGCAGCGGTTTTTGGTACCGCCACCCGTAGGTTCGAATCCTGCCGCCCCAACCACAATCCAATAATTTAATCCGCATTATTTTCTAAAAACTCGGTTGCAGGTTCGAACCTTAGGTTTGACAATTCGAGCTTTGCGAGAATTGCAACGCACACCAAAAATATAAATTTCGTGCGTAATCCTGCCGCCCCAACCACAATCCAATAATTTAATCCGCATTATTTTCTAAAAACTCGGTTGCAGGTTCGAACCTTAGGTTTGACAATTCGAGCTTTGCTAGAATTGCAACGCCATGATCAACGCCACTTAAAAATCAATTTACAGTAAAAAAAACTCTTATAAGATTTTTGCAAAATGTGCGCCGAGCAAGCAATTTTCTTAATAATTCCCAAATAAAATAAATTTAAATTATGGCAAACAACCTCGAAGAAATCATTGATCTTACTCAAGAAATTACCTCAAAATCAGATCAATTAGTTTTGAAAATCACCGAACTAAGCTATGCTATGGCCAACAATGGCGGGGTTAGTCCATTTATATTTGGTTTTAGTATTTTTATTTTGGCTTGTTTTGTTGGTTATTTTGTTGTCTGGAAAGTAACCCCGGCTCTTCATACTCCATTAATGTCGGTAACCAACGCCATTTCAGGAGTGATTATTGTCGGCGCTATTATCGCGCTTGGCACCGCCAAAAGTTTTGGACTGGTCGCCTTCATAAGCTTTATTGCAATAATTATTGCTTCTATCAACATTTTTGGTGGCTTCTTGGTAACTTGGAGAATGCTTCAAATGTTTAAAAAATAGTTTTTGTGACAAAACTTAAATTAGATCAACTCCTCCTTCAATCTCCACTCTCGCTTCTATTCGCATATTTTTTTGTATCGTTAATTTTGGTTTAAGACTTTTCCTGATTGGCTATTTTTGGACAGAAATTTCTTTTGGAATTTCTGAAATAATAAATTTTCACGGTAGGATTTATTTTTGATTTAATCACTTATGCCTACTTAACTCTTGTTTTA
>VGDJ01000112.1 GCA_016869775.1 Alphaproteobacteria bacterium | reverse complement strand
GGTTAAAGTCGGAATTGGCCCCGGTTCAATATGTACAACTAGGGTTATAGCTGGAGTCGGAGTGCCACAATTATCAGCCTTATTTGATGTGATGGAGTTTTGTGATAAAGTTAAATTGCCAGTTATTTCGGATGGCGGAATTAGATTTTCTGGAGATTTAGCTAAGGCAATTGCAGGCGGGGCAAGCGCGGTTATGTTGGGCGGTCTTTTGGCAGGTACCGAAGAAACTCCTGGAGAAATTGTTCTTTTTAAAGGTCGTTCCTATAAAGTTTATCGAGGTATGGGTTCACTTGGCGCTATGGCACGAGGTTCCGCCGACCGATATTTTCAACAAGATGTTATTGATAAAATGAAGTTAGTGCCTGAAGGAGTTGAGGGTCGCGTACCTTATAAAGGTTCAGTTGTTGATGTTTTACATCAATTGGTTGGCGGACTAAAATCTGCCATGGGATACACCGGAAATCATTCGATTGAATCAATGCGAAAAAATTGTCAATTTGCGAGAATAACTAATTCGGGTCTAAAAGAGTCTCATCCGCATTCAATTGCAATAACTTCTGAGTCACCAAATTATTCAACTGAGAGTTAGATTTGATAACGATTCAAGAAAAAATTATTAGCGGATAATTGGGTATAATTTTTATAAATCTGTAACTAAAATCCAAAGCCTAGAACTACTTGAAATCAGGTTGCAAAATGATTTCGATTCGCTGAAGAACAACTTGCGAAGTCATTTTTGCTAATTGAATTTTTTCAAGAGTGATTTCTTCTTCCGGCGCTCCCGGAGCTATACTTCCACCTCTTTTGGCCGACACTTTCATTACATTATTAAAATTAAAATCAACCTTTTTGAATTCTTCATTGCCAAGTAAATTGTATAGAGTTTTTTTAACTTCGATAAAATTTTTATTAATTTTTTGACAATCAGCTATTGCGCCATCTTTCCATGATTTTTCAGCGCATTCCCACAAAATAGAGTTATATTGCTGAATAGCGATAAAATTTGATTTCATTAAAGAGATAAGTTTAATTTTTTCTTGGCTGGATTTTATGCCGGTTGAGTCCCAAAAATCGTTATAATCTTTTTTGGTTATTTTATTACTCGAGGTAGCAATTTTTATTAATTTTTCTGATACAATTTGAGAGAAATCGCTATTTTGGGCTAATGAGTTTGTTGTAAAAATTAACAAAAAAACAAGCCCAAAGAGGGTTTTAGATAAAAATCTGCTGAACATTTATGTCAAGATTGAGTTAATAAGGATTAATATTGACGCGAAGTCGATATTTATTTGGAATTTCGGTTTTGGAAATTACATCAAAGATTAATTTTTGCAAATTAACTTTTTTATCCGTTTTTAAATGAACCAAAAAATGATACCGGTTTTTTAATTTTTGAATTGGCGCCGGAGCTGGACCAAAAATTTCTATTTTATCATTTAGTGGAAATAATTTTATAAAATTTTTAGCAAAATTTTTTGCGTCATTCTCATTAAGACAGCTAATTTCAAACCTCGTCATTTGCGAGAAAGGTGGCAAATTTTGATTTTGTCGGTTCCGAAGCTCAAAATTATAAAAATCATCTTTGTTATCGAGAGCAATTTTTTCAAACAAAATATTTTGCGGATTAAAAGTTTGAATAATAATTTTACCAGCCTCATCTCTTCTGCCGGCGCGCCCAATAACTTGAGTGATGGTCTGGAATGCTCGTTCCAGAGATCTTAAATCTGACGAGAAAAGCATCGAATCGGCATCGACAATTCCAACTAAATTAAGGTCGGCAAAATCATAGCCTTTGGAAATCATTTGAGTACCAATAATTATATCAATTGTTCCACATGAAATATTGGTAACAATTTCTTCGGCATCTTTAAAGGTTTTGATGTTATCGCTAGTGATCAATGCTATTCGAGCTTCAGGGAAGAGAGTTTTTACTTCTTCGTGAAGCTTTTCAACTCCAGTTCCAACCGCAATTAATGAATTTTCTGCACCACAATTTTTGCATTTTGGTTTGGGTTTTTCATCGTGACCACAATGGTGACATATCAAAAGATTTTTATTTTTGTGAAGTACTAAATGAAAATCGCAATTTGGGCAATCATATTTTATTCCACATTTTTTGCATAATGTAACGGGTGCATAACCGCGACGATTTAGAAATAACAAACTTTGTTTTTGTTTAGATAAATTTTGGGCCAGAGCTTCGCGCAAACTATGTGATAAAATATGGTTGTTTTCGAGTTTCTCGTTTCGTAAATCAACAAAATTTATAACATTTTTGGATCCAAATTTTCGATTTAAATGAAATCTGATATATTTGCCATTAATCGCATTGTTGTAGGTTTCAAGAGCTGGCGTTGCAGTAGATAAAATTATTGGGAAATTTTCGATTTTGCTTTTAACGATAGCCATATCACGAGCATGAAAATTAAAAATATCTTCTTGTTTAAAAGATGCATCATGTTCTTCATCGACAATAATTAAACGTAGGTTATGAAAAGGTAAAAGAACGGCTGATCTAGCTCCAATCATAACCTTTATAGTTCCGCAATTAAGGCCATAAAAAATTTCTCGACGATTTTTAGCGGAGATTTTGGAGTGCCAAAGTGCGGGTTTAAAGCCGAATTGTTCATCGAAGCGATTGAGTAATTGACTGGTTAGAGCTATCTCGGGTAATAAGATCAATATTTGATCATCTTGATTTTTGGCAAGTATCTTGGCTATATAAGCAAAAAAAATTTCGGTTTTACCGCTCCCAGTAATTCCATCAAGCAAAAAAGTTGGCGCTGGATCGTTGCATTTAGCTATTTGCTCAAAAATTTCTTGTTGTTCGGCAAGTAATTTTTTGAGTTTAAAATTCTTAGAATCAATTTTTTGTTGAGTTTTAGAGGGTTCTTTTTGTGTTTTATCAGAGTTCAATATTCCGATCATGCTCTTAAGAATCAAGCCTCTTGAAGCAAGGTTAAAAGATGAAACATTTTCGAGGAATTTAATTTGTGATTGTGAAATCTTAATATGCGGGTGAGTTTCGATAATGCTTTTTATTTTTTTAATATCGAAGCCATTTTGATAAAAATTATCGTTAATTTTTAACACTAAAGCCCACATTTTTTTGCGCCCAAATTCAACCAAAACAATATCACCAATTTTTTGATTTGGCAGAGCGAAATAAGTGAAGTTATTGTTGAGTGCATTAGGTATTAAAACCTCAGCAAAAAGTGATGTCATTTAGATTTTTTTTCAACAAGTTAAATTGACGAATAATTTTAAAAATATAATTTATCAAAAACAATCTTTCCAACTTTAAATTTTTAAATTATGAAATTCTTTATCGATACCGCCGAAATCTCCGAAATCAAAGAACTAAATTCTTACGGCTTAATTGACGGCGTAACCACCAATCCTACTTTAATCGCCAAATCGGGTCGCAAATTTCAAGAAGTTATCGCCGAAATTTGTGCCGAAGTTAAAGGGCCAGTTAGTGCCGAAGTCGCCTCAACAGATTATGAAGGAATGGTGCGCGAGGGAGATATTTTGAGTAAAATTGCCAAAAATGTTTGTATAAAATTGCCTTTGACGCTCGATGGAATTAAAGCTTGTCGCTACTTTGCCAACAAAGGAATCCAAACCAATGTCACCTTGTGTTTTTCGCCCGCGCAAGCAATTTTGGTCGCCAAAGCCGGCGCCACTTTCGTTTCACCTTTTGTCGGCAGGCTTGATGATATTGGCCAAGACGGCTTAAATTTAATCGCCGAAATTTGTGAAATTTATGCCACTTACAAAAGTTTTAATACGCAAGTTTTGGTCGCTTCGGTGCGTAATCCTGTTCATATTGTTGAGTCGGCCAAGCTCGGCGCTCACGTCGCCACAATCCCCGCCAAAGTTATTAAGCAATTAGTTCAACACCCACTCACCGACAAGGGTTTGGAAACTTTCATTAAAGATTGGGCCAGCACAGGT
>VGDJ01000111.1 GCA_016869775.1 Alphaproteobacteria bacterium | reverse complement strand
AACATAATAAACCGCGGCGGCATATTGAGTGTGAGGAAGAGAAATATCAACGATTTCGGCGCCTTTTTGGAGCAAAATTTCAATACCATTTTTCCAGAGTTTTTCGATTTCTTGGGGCATGCCATCAACGCGATATTCTTTTGGAATTCCGATTTTTAAACCTTTGACATCGGAATTCAGAAGTTTTTCGAATTGGGGTACGGCGATGTCGATAGAAGTTGAGTCTTTGGGGTCGTAGCCCGAAATAACTTTTTGAAGTAGGGCGCAATCATAAACATTTTTGGCGAACATTCCGGCTTGATCGAGCGAGCTGGCAAAGGCAATCATTCCATATCGCGATGAGCGACCATAAGTTGGCTTTACGCCAACAGTGTTGGTAAATGAAGCCGGTTGACGAATTGATCCGCCCGTGTCGGAGCCGGTAGCGCCAGCGCATAAATTGGCTGAAACTGCCGAAGCTGAACCGCCCGAAGAACCTCCGGCAACTAAATCTTCGGAGGAGTTATTTTTTTTGTAAGGATTTAAAACTCGTCCAAAATATGAATTATTATTGGCAGAACCCATAGCGAATTCATCCATGTTAAGTTTGCCAAGACATATCGCGCCAGCATCTAATAGTTTTTGGGTAACGGTTGATTCGTATGGTGGAATAAAGTTTTCAAGCATTTTAGAAGCGCAAGTCGTGCGGATGTTTTTGGTGCAATATAAATCTTTAATACCAAGTGGAATGCCTTCAAGTTCGCGCATTTGGTTTTTTGCGATGTTTTCGTCAGCTTTTTTTGCTTGAGCTAAAGCAATATCAAAAGTTTCAGTGATAAAACAATTAAGATGACGATTATTTTCTATATTTTTGATATAGGCTTGAGTAAGCTCGATAGCGCTAAAATCTTTGGCGTTTAAGCTCTTAAGAGTTTGTTTAATTGATAATTTGGTAATATCCATAAAGTTATTTTTTTAAGTTGTATTTTATAATGCAATATATGGCTCTAAAACCATCTTTCCAAGAAATTTTTTTGCCTTCGGCATAAGTTCTGCCATGATAAGAAATTCCGACTTCATAAATGCGACATTTAGCTTTAGCAATTTTAGCGGTGACTTCGGGTTCAAAACCGAAACGATTTTCTTCGATGGTAATATTTTTAATAATGTTGCTCCTAAAGGCTTTGTAGCATGTTTCCATATCGCTTAAATTGAGATTAGTGAAAAAATTAGATAACATAGTTAATAAACCGTTCCCAATTCGATGCCAAAAATATAAAACTCTTCGACATTCTCCACTTATAAACCTAGATCCATAAACCACGTCTGCCTTATCTTCGATGATTGGAGTAATAATTTTTAGATATTCTTTGGGATCATATTCAAGATCGGCATCTTGAATAATTATAATGTCACCTGAAGCGTTTTGGATTCCAGTTTTGATCGCAGATCCCTTACCTTGATTAAAAGGTTGATATATTATTTTTTGTACCAGTGGCTCAATTTCATTTTTTAAGATTTCTCGAGTTCCATCGTCCGAAAAATCATCAATAATAATTATCTCAATCTTTTGATATGAAGAATTTTTGACCGCTTTAACTATTTGATGAATGGTATTTTTTTCGTTGAAACATGGAATTATAACAGATAATATCACGGCTTTAAAATTTTTATCAACAAACAATATTCCTTCAAATTAGAATCAATAATCAATGAATTAAATTCGCGTTTCGGTGAAAAAATATTCAACGATTCAATTGATAAATTAAGAATTGATTTAGAAAAAAGTTCGATGGGGATATTTCTAAAACTAGAATCAAAAACTTATAACTTAACAAAAAGTCAATAAAATTTTATTGAGCCTTTTCAATCAATTTAAGTAACTCACTTTTATTTAAAAATTCGCTAGTAAGTAAACCATTTTTAGCGCTTGGTCCATAAACAGCATTGAATGGAATGGCGTAACGATTGTGTTTGGCTAGGTATTTCATGATATCGGGGTCGGGTTTGGTAATGTCGGCCCTAAGTCCAATAATTTTGCCTTCTTTGAGCATTTTAACAATTTCTTTGTCGTTCAAAACCATAATTTTATTGAACTTACAAGTAAGGCACCAATCGGCGGTAACATCAACTAAAACAATCTTATTTTGCGATATTAAGTTGTTGAGAATTGATTCGTCAAAGACATTCCAATGTGAATCTCTTTCATTTTTGATTTGGATTTGGCGTTGATGAAATTCTAGTGGAAGAGTGAAGGAAAGTGTCGTCAAAATTATCACAAAAATAGATTTTAAGATGTTATTTTGGAGCCTTAAGCACGCAAAAATTAGTGCCGAAAACAATGCTACTAAAAGCGACGGTAAAACACCGATAGTATTGCTTAAAACAAAGGTAAGCCACACCGAAGTTGCTAGTAAAAATCCGGCCATCAAATGCTTGATTTTAATCATCCATTTTCCGGGTTTGGGAAGAAAATTTATGAGTTTTGGAGATATAATGAGAGCTAAATAGGGCGCCGAAAATCCTATGCCAATGAAAATAAAAACTAACAAAATGGTTGAAAAATTTTGTGTTAAGGCAAAAGAAATTGCGGTTCCTAAAAATGGCGCAGAACATGGTGTGGCCAAAAGCACTGCTAGAATTCCAGAGAAAAAATTTGGTAAAAAAATATTTTTTTGCGCTTCTTTTTCGGAGATTTTTTTATTTAGAGCAGTTGCTAAAAATTGATTAAAATTAATTTCAAAAATACCTAATAATTCAGCTGTAAAAATTGCTAAAATTATTATTAGAAAAATTAAAAAATATGGATTTTGAAATTGAAATCCCCATCCCAAAGAGTTGCCTACGCTCTGAATTGAATAAGCAAAAAAAGCCAAAATAAAAAAACAAAATAAAATACCAATTATGGTCGAAATAAAGCTAAATCGAATTGATGAAGTTGGAGCACCAGAGTGCTTCAGGATTGACATGAGCTTGATTGAAATTACTGGCAATACACATGGCATGATGTTCAAAATCAAACCACCAAACATGGCAAGTAAAAGCATAAAAACAATTTTATCGCTTGGGTTTTTGATTGATTTTTTAATTCCAAGCGACATATCGATTTCATTGAAATGCTCTGAGGATTCGATTTTGGTTTCATAGAGTTTTTTATTGTAAAACTTTTCTATTTTATTAAGAGCGACAGCGTCAATGTCTTTGATATCAAGGCTAAAATTTTGAGAAATCGGAACACAAACGTCTTTGCATACCGCATAATCTAATTTTAAGTTAATTTTAGTGGTTTGATTAGAGTCAATAGTTTCAATGAAAATTGGAATTATAATTTCGTTTTTATAGTAGGAATATTTTAGCGATTCAGAGCCAATTTGTTCAGTTCCTTCAAACGCTGGGGGGAAGTAAACCGTATGATTTTTATAGTTTGTTGATGAGTTTAAGATGAATTGGGGAGGCATACCAATTCCGCTCTCGTCATTACCATAGATTTTCCAGCCATCTTCAAGTTTGAATTCAACTCCAATTACTAATTTTTTTTGATTATCTTCGTTGAAATAACTACCAATTAGTGAGGTTTTGGCACCGCTTTGATCGTGATTCTGCCAAGGTGAACTCGCTCCAAAGCTGTTTTGAAGCATTAAAATCAGAAATAAAAATATTTTTATAAATATTTGCATTTTGTTTGTTGAAAAACTTGGTTAACAATGTAATTTATTTTTACACACTTCAATTCATGAATTTAAATCATAAAAATGAATCATCAAACTAATTTTAAGAACAGCGATGTTTTGTATACAAATAGCAAAAAAATTTCTTGCGATGGAAGTTCTGAAACCTCAAAGCACCCTTTAATTTATTTAAACATGGGAGAAAATGATTTTGTTGTTTGTCCCTACTGTAGTAGGCATTTTTCACTCAATAATTCTTCGAGTTCAATAAATAATAATTTAAAAAATAAAAAACATCAAAATGACTAATACCGCAATTATTGGATTACAATGGGGAGATGAGGGTAAGGGAAAAATCGTCGATTTTTTATCAGA
>VGDJ01000110.1 GCA_016869775.1 Alphaproteobacteria bacterium | reverse complement strand
TGCCAAATAATGAAATTGATGATAATTTTAATCTTCATTCTTATATCAAGGGTCGAATCGGAATATTATTTTTCTACCCTCTCGACTTTACATTTGTATGCCCTTCTGAAATTATAGCTTTTGCGAATCGGATTAAAGATTTTCAAGAAAGAGGCGCCGAAGTAATTGGTATATCGGTAGATTCTAAATATACTCACCTAGCATGGAAAAACACTGAAGTAAAAAAAGGTGGAATTGGCAATATTCAGTACCCATTAGTTTCAGATTTAACTAAACAAATCGCAAGAGATTACGATGTTTTAACTGGTGAAGCTGTTGCATTGCGCGGAACTTTTTTAATTGATCAACAAGGAATTGTTAGGCATCAATTAGTCAACGATCTCCCGCTTGGCAGAAATGTTGAAGAAACTATCAGAATGATTGATGCTTTAAAATTTTTTCAAGAAAACGGTGAAGTTTGTCCTGCCAATTGGAATAAAGGTAAAAAGGGTATGAAAGCTAATTCAAAAGGTGTTGCTGAATATCTTGAGCATCATGCTGAGGTTTTGTAAGTAACTAAATTATTATAAAAATTTTCTCAGTGTTAAAATTAGTTTTTATCACTGAGAAATTCTTATTGACTAAAAATTTATTCTCATTAAAAATACAGCCCCTTAAATTTGCATAAATAAATAATTTCAAGATTCAAAATAGATAAGAAACCTTGGTATTGAAGGCCTTGTTATGTTTTTTTAAGAGATATATCATTAGGTTTTTTATAATTGCTTTAAGTTTATAAACCTAATCAAAAAAATAAATTCAATTATGCCAACTATAAATCAGTTAATCAGAAAACCTAGAATTAAACAGGTTACCAAAAATAAAGTTCCTGCTATGAAGGCATGTCCTCAGAAAAGAGGAGTTTGTACTCGTGTATATACTACCACACCAAAAAAACCTAACTCGGCTTTGCGTAAAGTTGCTCGTGTTAAACTAACCAATGGCTTTGAGGTAATTGCCTACATTCCGGGTGAAGGTCATAATCTTCAAGAGCACTCAGTTGTTGCTATTCGCGGTGGGCGTGTTAAAGACTTACCTGGTGTTCGTTATCATATTGTGCGTGGTTCTCTCGATACTCAAGGTGTTAAAAATAGAAAGCAAGCTCGTTCAAAATATGGCGCGCAAAAACCTAAATAAATAAAACTCAAATAAAATCACAAACTAAAAAATTTAAAAAACTATGAGAAGAAGAGCGGCAAAAATTAGAAAAATCTTCCCCGACGCTAAATATAACGAAGTTATCGTTTCAAGATTTGTTAATAGACTTATGAATGACGGCAAGAAGTCAGTTGTTGAAAAAGCAATATATCAAGCGTTTGAAGATTTAGAAAAAAAACTTAAAAAAAATCCAGTTGAAATCTTTAAAGAAGCTCTTGAAGTTATAACTCCCAAAATTGAAGTTAGATCTCGTAGAATTGGTGGTGCGACTTATCAAATACCTGTCGAAGTTTCGGCTCGAAGAGGTTCAGCTCTTGCTCTCAAATGGCTTAAAATTTCAATCGAAAATATCAAAGGTAAAAAACTCTCCAACAAAGTAGTAACCGTTATCTTAGAGTCTCTTGAAAACAAAGGTTGGGCAGCTAAGAAAAAAGAAGAAGTTTTCAAAATGGCTGAAGCCAATAAAGCTTTTGCTCATTATCGCTGGTAATAGACTAAGTTCTTTTAAAAATCATAAACAAATTTCGTTGAATCTAAACCCAACTTAGCTTCATTATCAAACCTAATAAGTGATTAATGTTCGCAACTTTTAAGAAAGTATTTGTTAAACTATTTCCCCGACTAGTGCCAAAATTGGCATTGCTAAAACTTTTGCCCCATATCTCTCGATAACCTATCCATCAAAATTACTATGTTGCATATCAGATAATCACTCTAAATTAAAATAGAGAGCCGATATGTTTTTCTTTGAAATATGCAAAAATAATACTTAGTTTATAAAAAATATTCATAAATTGATAATAGAAGCTCTATAAATCTCGCTGAAATCGATTATCCAAAACTTTTAAATGAAAATTTTTATAGATTGCGACAAGCATTTATAATGTCCGTTATATTTTTCAAATTAATGAGAAACTTTCATTATTTGCAAATCTTATAAATCAAAAAACCATTTTATAAAATAAATATTAAAGCTAACGCGGTAAGAAAAGTTTTTCTGATTTTGGTGCCATTGATCTAACAATTACTTTTTTTAACGTAAATATTGGTTATTTTACTTAAAATATATTTAGCAAAACCAAAAGTTATTTTCAGTTTTAGTAATTTACTTTGTGAAGAATTTATTCAATATCCACAAAATCTAATTTAAATTGCGAAGCCTCATCGTGCAGTGTGAGAACAATAATGTTTGGAGATAATAATTATAGATAATCTATAAAAATTTTATATCAATATTTCGTATTCTTAAAAGAATTTTTTTGAAATTTGATTTTGCAAAAATAGATATTTTATTTTTTCTAAAACCCAGCATAAGCCTTAAAACTTCATTAAAAAAAGGTTGTCAATTAGAAATTTTTTTTTATGATCCTCGGCCTTTGCAAAAAACACAAATAAGAATTTCTCAAATACTTAATTGTTGAAAATTGGCTCAAATTTATAAGTAAACTTCCTTATAAAATTTCTACAAATTAACCTAAAACGCTCTCTTATGGCACGACAAATTGAAATAGAAAAATATCGTAATATTGGCATTATGGCCCACATCGATGCTGGCAAAACAACAACTACAGAAAGAATCCTTTTTTACACTGGGAAATCTCATAAAATTGGCGAAGTGCATGATGGAGCGGCCACAATGGATTGGATGGAACAAGAGCAAGAAAGGGGCATTACAATCACTTCGGCTGCCACAACATGTTTTTGGAAAAATCATCGCATTAATATTATCGATACCCCTGGACACGTAGATTTTACAATTGAAGTCGAGCGCTCACTCCGTGTTCTTGATGGCGCTGTTGCTGTGTTTGATTCTGTTGCAGGTGTTGAGCCTCAATCAGAAACAGTGTGGCGTCAAGCTAACAAATATAAAGTTCCAAGAATATGTTTTGTCAATAAAATGGACAGAATTGGAGCCAATTTTTATCGTTGTGTTGAGATGATGAAAACTCGTCTTGGAGCTCGTCCAATACCAATTCAATTGCCAATTAATGAAGCCGAAAATTATGGTGGGTTGATTGACCTTGTTAAGATGAAAGCGGTTGTCTGGAAAGATGAAACTATGGGCGCTGATTATGTTCACGAAGAAATTCCTGCTGATTTACTTGACAAAGCTAAGCAATACCGCGAACAGCTTTTAGAAGCTGCGGTTGAACAAGATGATGCCTTGATGGAAAAATATTTAAGTGGTGAAGAAATTAGCGAAGAAACTCTTAAAGAATGTATTCGTAAAGCCACAATTTCTGGCGCATTCGTACCAGTAATTAATGGTACTGCCTTTAAAAACAAAGGTGTACAAACTTTACTTGATGCAGTTGTTGACTACCTTCCAAGCCCAAAAGATATTAAAGAAATTCCGGCAATTAATTTAAAAAATGATGAAGCGATTGTCATTAATTGCGATAATAAAAAATTTGCTGGCTTGGCATTTAAAATCATGACCGATCCTTTTGTTGGCTCTTTAACATTCGTTAGAATCTACTCCGGCACTCTTGTTGGTGGAACTGGCGCAATAAATACTACCAAAAATGGCAACAAAGAAAGAATTGGTCGTATTTTATTAATGCACGCCAATAATCGTGAAGATATCAAAGAAGCCCATGCTGGCGATATTGTTGCTCTTGCCGGACTAAAAGCTACTACTACAGGTGATACACTTGTTGAATCGGATAATGAAATCGTTCTCGAAAGAATGATTTTCCCAGAACCGGTTATTGAGGTTTCGGTTGAACCAAAATCTACAGCCGATCAAGAAAAAATGGGTATGGCTTTATCGCGCCTAGCTTCTGAAGATCCATCTCTCAGAATCGAATCAGACAAAGAGTCTGGCCAAACCATTCTTA
>VGDJ01000109.1 GCA_016869775.1 Alphaproteobacteria bacterium | reverse complement strand
ATAGTTTGAATTTTGATTTTGAATTCAACATCAAGATTGCTTATTAACAGGCTTCTAGCTTTAATAATTAAGAAATGATTGGGTTTTTTACCGCACAAATTAAAAAGTTTATCGATGAGCTCGTTTTCATCGCAAATTGCCCATTTTTGAAGTTCAGAATATAGCCTTTTTTGCATTTCTATTGAAGCAACTTTGGTATAAGTGAGGCACAATATTTTATGAGGCTCGACACCATCAAGTAGAAGTCTAAGAATTCTATCGGTAAGAACTTTTGTTTTGCCAGAACCAGCAGAAGCCATCACCCAAACTGATAGATTGGGATCAGAAGCTTGTTGTTGAATTTTGATTGGGTTAATCATTGAAATAAGTTAGTTTTTCTAAAAAAAGACTACTCTGAGGCTGATTTTGAATCTGGAGAATTATTGTTTGATTCAGTTGATGGGGTTTCGTCAATAATTTTATTTTTGTCGTTAATAGCTTGCTCCTCCTTTTCACGCATAATTCTGCGATAGCGAGCCACATTAGTGTTGTGTTCTTGAAGAGTGGAGGCAAAAATGTGATCACCGCGACCACTGGCAACAAAGTAAATATAATCAGTTGAAGGTGGATTTAAAACGGCTTTGATAGAGGCTAAACCGGGATTGCAAATTGGGGCAGGTGGTAAACCATAAATGTGATAAGTGTTGAAATGAGAGTTATTTTGAATGTCGCTAACCCTGATTTGGCGTTCAAGTTTTTTGTCACCAAAGGTAAATGAATAAATAATTGTTGGGTCAGACTGAAGTTTTATTCCTTTGCGAAGTCTATTTGTGAAAACTGATGCCACGAGTCCTCTTTCAGAGTTCATGCCTGTTTCTTTTTCAACAATCGAAGCTAAAATAATGGCTTCTTCCTTTGTTTTGATGGGAATATTTTTGTCGCGAGACTCCCATAGCTCGTCAATCGATCTATTCATTGAATCTTGCATTCTTTTAACCATCCCTTGTTTAGTATCATTATATGAATAGAAATATGTTTCGGGCAAAAGACTACCTTCGCGGATTTTTTCAGGTGGATTGCCAATTAAACCATTTGAATTAGCAATAATATTTAAGGCTGAGTGAGAAGACAAACCTTCGGCTATTGTAATTTTGCGAAAAAAAACATTACCACGAATCATTTTGTGAAGAATTTTGTAGTAAGAGATGTTTTTTTCGAAAAAATATTCACCGTAGCGAACTTTTGGGTCAATCCCTTTGATTAGTTGGCCGATATATAAAAAAGCCCCAGGGCTTTTTATAATTTTTTCTTGATGAAGTTTATCAACAACTTCGCGTAGGGTCATTCCGCTTTCAATGATAAACTTTTTATCTTCACGATGATATGAATTTGGGGCGTTGAAATAAGCTATAATTGCAAACGACAAAAAAATGTAGCAGAAAGTTACCACTGAGAATGTTGCGCAAGCAATTAAAATTTTATTTTTCATTAGTGAATCTTTTTAAAATCAAGCAAGCATTTGTTCCGCCAAAACCAAATGAATTTGACATAACAAAATCAATTTTTCTTTCTTTGGCTTTGTGTGGAACTAAATCGATGTCACAACCTTCAGATGGATCGTCAAGATTAAGAGTGGGAGGGGCAATATTGTCTTGAATTGCTTGAATAGAGAAAATTGCTTCAACTGCTCCGGCTGCTCCAAGAAGATGCCCAATTGCCGATTTTGTTGAAGACATTGATAATTTGTTGGCGTGATTACCAAAAACTTTTTTGACAGAATTGACTTCAATTTCATCTCCAAGTGGAGTTGAAGTGCCATGAGCATTAATATAGTCAATTTGCTCAGGATTTAATTTAGCATGATTAAGAGCTAATTTCATAGCATAGCTAGAGCCTCTTCCAGAAGATTCTGGAGCGGTCATGTGATAAGCATCACCCGAAAGTCCATAACCAACTAATTCAGCATATATTTTGGCACCACGTTTTTTAGCATGTTCTAATTCTTCGAGTACAACAACACCAGCACCTTCACCCATAACAAAACCGTCGCG
Organism: Alphaproteobacteria bacterium; assembly: GCA_016869775.1. GTDB lineage: Bacteria > Pseudomonadota > Alphaproteobacteria > Rickettsiales > UBA1997 > CAILUF01. The sequence continues at coordinate 2,132 of VGDJ01000109.1, read as the reverse complement.
ACTTTTGTCCCATGGCCTCGAGCCTTTGGTTGGTTCATCATTAAAATTTGTTGAAAGGGCTCGAAGTGCAGCAAAACCTCCAATTCCAGATTCGCAAATTGCTGATTCCGCTCCGCCGGCAATCATAACATCGACATCGCCATATTCTATCATGCGAGCTGAATCACCAATTGCATGGGACCCAGAAGCGCAGGCAGTGACCACGGCATGATTTGGTCCCATAAAACCATGACGAATAGAAATTTGACCTGAAGCTAGGTTTATAAGGCTTTGAGGAATGAAAAATGGGGTGATTTTTTTAATACCCTTTTCTTTCATATTGATAACAGTTTTTTCAATAGCTGGAAGACCTCCAATTCCAGAACCAATCATGATTCCGGTTCGATATTTTTGTTCGTCAGTGGTAGCTTGCCAGCCTGAATCAGCTATAGCTTGATCAGCGGCGCAAATAGCAAAGTGAATAAAGCGATCCATTTTTCGTTGTTCTTTTGGATCAATGTAGTTGTCGGGATTAAAGAGATCTTCTCCGTCACCATATTTAACCTCTCCGGCAATTTTACAGGGTGATTCGATCGGGTCAAAAATGGTAATAGGACCAATACCAGATTGATTATTGATAATTTTTTTCCAAGTTCCACGGGCGTTTGACGAAAGAGGAGTTACTGCTCCAATTCCGGTGATAACAATTCTTTTTTTGGCAGACATTTTAAGTTAGAAAAAGGGATTAATTTTTTAAAATTGGCGTCGGATAATAAATACAAGAAATTATTTTTAAAGAATTACTTTAAAAGTTTAAAGCATAGTAAAATTAGGCGATAAAAATTGCGAGAGAGCCTCATTTTGCTGGCTCCGATTTTTTCACCATATTCATATTTTATGGGGTATTCTGCAAAGTTATTTATTAATTTATGTTGGTTTAATTTTATTAAAATTTCGATGACATAAGTGAAATCTTTTTCGGTTATAAACTTTGTTCCTAATTTTTTATAAAGTTTTTTTAAAATAGAGTTTTTATAAATTCTATAACCACTCGTGTAGTCTTTGATTTTATTATTTTTAGAGTTTTTTAATGGAAATAAAGTTTGTAAAAATAATGAAATCGACTTACTTATTATTATTCTATAAAATGGAAAATGACTTATTGAGCTAGAATTTATGAATCTAGATGCCACCATAAAATCTAAATTTTCGTTATCAAAAATTTTAATCATTTCAGGTAACTGTGATGGATTGTGCGTGCAGTCAGCATCAAAAGAAATAATTAAATCATTATAGTTGCAATTAAAAATGGTGTGTAAAAATGCCTTTTTAAATGCTAGTCCAAGCCCTCTTTGATTTTCAATCGGTAAAATTATTATGGAGCATTGTTTTTTGTATTTTTCGATAACCTCAACCGAGTCGTCAGTTGAGCAATCAAGGCAAAAAATAATTTCAAACTCTCGTTGCATTAATTCAAATTCATGAATTATACTTGGGATTAATTTTTCGATATTTTTCGCTTCGTTGAAGGCGCAGAGAACTATTCTTATCAATTTTATAGAAAATTAAATTAAAAAAATCAGCCATATTTTTAAATGATTCGCGATATAACTTGCAAGAACTTTGACGCAATAATAATTGGATCCGGAGGGTCGGGTTTAATGACGGCAATAACTGCTCATGATAATGGTGTAAAAAATATTGCAATTCTTAGTAAAGTTCTTCCAACCAACAGCCACACTGTATCGGCAAAAGGTGGTATTAATGCCAGTCTCGGAAATGTTGCCAAAGATGATTGGCGTTGGCATGCTTTCGATACTTTGAAGGGTTCAGCTTTTTTAGCTGATGAAGATGCGGTTGAGTTGTTATGTAAAAATGCCAATGAGGCGATATTATTTCTTGAACAAAATGGCGTAGTTTTTTCTCGCGATTCTAACCATAAAATTTCGCAACGCGCTTATGGCGGTCAAACTTCTGAATTTGGTATGGGAGGAATCGCTTATCGCGCATGTTATTCAAAAGACAACACTGGTCAAACAATTTTGCACACTCTTTATCAGCAAGCTCTCAAAAGAAATATAGCATTTTACAATGATTTCTTCGTAATCGATTTATTAGTAAAAGATAACCAATGCTTTGGATGTTTAGTAATT
>VGDJ01000108.1 GCA_016869775.1 Alphaproteobacteria bacterium | reverse complement strand
TAAAATTTTATCAGTCAACTTAGGATGAATACTTGGAGCAAGAGTAGTATTACGAAATCCACCAACTTTTTGTGAACGAAGAGTGCGAGTATTAAGATTAAATATTTGTGGATGGCCCTGAAAATATCTCAAATAATATAATTCATCACGACGCTTAGAAAATATTGGAGTAAGAACCATTTCTGAACCATCGGTTAAATTTCTGTAATTAGCGCCATCAAAATCAATCAATGATATTTTTTTAATTCTTTTTCGAAAATTTCCAGTTTCAGAAACATAAACAATCTGCGAATTAAAGTGACCAATGGTTTCGCCGGAGATAGATTTGTAAATCTCGTCAGAAATCATGTTAGCGGTTTTGCGGTGATTATCGCGCGAGGCAGAATAAAATTTACCAAAAGTTTGTTTGCGATCGAGTATATCCCACATCCTAACCCTAATTTCAAGATTCCCGATCGGATCATGACTAACCTGCGCCATAACCAGTCCTTCTATTCCAGCTTTTAAATATTTTTCAAAATCAGGTATTTCGTTAATATCGACCAAATTAAATTGCGACTGATTTTCGGATTGTTTCTCTGATTGTTTCTCTGATTGTTTCTCTGATTGTTTCTCTGGCGAACTTTGGTAAATATTATTTTGAATTATTGGCTCAATTAAATTAGTGGTTTTTAAATTATAAATAACTTTTTGTAATACTTGCTTAGCTTCGTTGCTAACCGCAAAATTTCGCGACTCAAAACCTACAAATAAAATTTTTGTTTTGTTAATTTCACTATTTTTTATATCGATATTTAGAGTTGCTCTTGCTTTATTGGAAGCTATAAAAAACGATAAAATTAATAGTGATAATTTTAAGATTTTCATTAATTACTCCCAAATTTTATTAAGATTTTAGATGATTTTTGATTAAAATTTTTCAATTATGATATTGTCATTAGTGTAAACACAAAGCTTTGAGGCAATTTTCATTGATCTTTTGCAGATTTCTTCGGCACTTAAATCAAACTCCGCAAGAGCGCGTGCGGCCGATAAAGCATAATTCCCACCCGAACCAATTCCAATAATTCCATCTTCAGGCTCCAAAACATCACCATTACCAGTAAGAACAAGTGAAATATTTTTATCGACCACGATCATCATAGCTTCAAGCCTTCTTAAATATTTGTCAGTCCGCCAATCTTTTGCCAACTCAACACAAGCTCTCATTAACTGATTTGGATATTGTTCAAGCTTGCTTTCGAGCCTTTCAAAAAGTGTAAAAGCATCGGCAGTTGCACCCGCAAAACCCCCAATGATTGATCCGTCACCAAGTCTACGAATTTTTTTGGCATTTGATTTTAAAACGGTTGAACCTAAAGACACCTGTCCATCGCCTGCTATTGCAACTTCGCCAGCCTTTCTGACGGATAAAATTGTAGTACCATACATTTTTGAATTATCGGTGTGGTCAAGCATGATTTAGTTTATTGTTTTGTTTAAAAATTGATCCTATAAAAATGTTGCATTTAAATCTTTTTTACAAGAAAAATAATTATCTCCCAAATATTTTATTAATCATTAATGGCCTCGAATCATAAAAAAAATTTTATAGTTATTTTTCTGCTTGGAATAAGCTCTGGAATCCCTATTACTCTGATTCTCTCGACATTAAAGGCTCTTTTGGTTGATAAAGGTTTTGACATCAAAATTATCGGCTTTTTATCTATAGTTAGTCTTCCATATTCACTTAAAATATTCGTTGCTCCAATTGTTGACTCAATGGCGATTCCATACTTAACCAAAAAATTTGGCAATCGACGGTCGTGGATTATTTTTAGTCAATTTTTGCTAGTTATATTGATTGCTCTTCTTGGTATTGCAGGCGAAACTTCTTCTTTATCGGCAATTTCATCTTTAGCGTTTTTGGTGGCATGCATTTCAGCCACTCAGGATATTGTAATTGATGGTTACCGAATTGAATTGATTAAAAAAGAAGAACAGGCCATCGCTTCAGCTTATTACATTTATGGTTATCGAATTGGCATGCTAATTTCTGGCTCGCTTGCCTTAGCTTTGTCAGATATAGTTCCGTGGTACTTGGTGTATTTCTCAATGTCAGCCTTTATGATGATGTGCATTTTAAGTGTTTTATTTGCCAATGAAAGCCGTAAAAATTGGCATCCACGTAAATATCATTTTAGAATTTGGTTCATAAAATTTGTTATTCGACCATTAAAAAATTTTTCAGAACACAAAAATTGGGTAGGCATCATTTTATTCATAATTTGTTTTAAATTAACCGATGCTTTCGCTGGCAATTTAACATTGCCATTTCTGCTTGAAATTGGCTATACCAAAACCCAACTCGCTACGATTTTAAAAACATTCGGACTATTCGCGACGCTTTTTGGCGTTTATTGCGGAGGCATAATATTCAAAAAAATTGGCATTTATAAATCTCTGTGGATTGCCACAATTTTACAATCTTTATCAAATTTAGCATTCGTATATTTGGCTTTAAATGGCAAAAACATTAACTCTTTATATTTTGTTGTTTTTTTTGAAAACTTTTGCGGAGGCATTGGAGATGCGGTTTTTGTAGGCTATTTAAGTAGTATTTGTAATTTAAAATTTAGCTCTACTCAATATGCATTATTTTCGTCAATATCATCAATTTCGCGCAGTTTATTATCCTCTAGCTCAGGATTTTATGCGAGCTCTTTAGGATGGATTAACTTTTTTATTTTCTCGGCACTTTTAGCAATCCCCGCAATTGCATTCTTAATTATTTTAAACAAAAATAATGCAAAAAAATATTGAACAAATTCTAAATGCTTCGACTCTCAACTACCAAATCCAAAAAAGATAAAATTGGCAAAAACGAAGTATCGATGGCGCATTTTATTCCTTATAAATGCCATTGGAACCACAATACCATCTTAACCCACGACGAAAGACTTATTCGCGTTATCAAAATCAAAGGCTTTTCTTTCGAAACCGCTGATGACATCGATGTTGATATAAAAAAGAAGGCTCGCAATAACCTCCTTAAAGCCATGTCTTCAGGCAATTTCTCACTTTATTTTCATACCATCAGACACCGTGAAAAAGGCTTTCCCGATGGCGACATGCCCGAAGGTTTTCCTGACGATCTTAACAAAGCTTGGATGCAAAGACACTCCGACGCCGAATGCTATAATAACGAACACTATTTTACTCTAATTCGTGGTCAAAGCCATGGCGGTATTTCAGGAATTCAAAATATGGTTATTAAAATCCAACATCAAGCTGATAAAAGTTCGTGGGAAACCTATATGAATGACGCTTATGAAGAACTAGAAGAAATGACCGAACGCATTCTTTCTGGATTCTCTAACTACGGATCAGAGCTTCTTGAAATTGTTGAAAACGAAAATGGCTTTCATTCTGAAATTCTTGAATTTTTGGCTCGAATCGCAAATGGCGGTTTTAGTCAACCATTTTTAATTCCATTGGGCGAAATATCCCATCATCTTCCACTTAACCGCATGTATTTTGGCAATAAAGCTATTGAAATCCACACTCCGCACGGCGTTAAATATGCTGGAATTGTCTCGGTAAAAGAATATCGACCCGCCACTCATGCCGGAATGCTCGATAATTTTATGAAATTGCCTTTTGAGCTAATTATTAGCCAATCTTTTTCTTTCATTGATCGCATGATTGCCATTAGTTCGATGCAACTTCAACAACGACGCCTTACTCAGTCTGAAGACGTTGCTCATTCGCAAATTCAAGATATTGACCAAGCTCTCGATTCAGCAATGAGCGGTGAATTCGCCTTTGGAATGCATCATCTAACAATTTTGTGTATTCACGATAATATCAAACAACTTGAAACCGCTCTCTCATTCGCCAATGTTGAATTATCAAATGTCGGCATCACCGGAACACGAGAAAGGATTAATCTTGAGCCGGCTTATTGGGCACAACTTCCGGGCAACAGCGAATTCATGGCTCGAAGATCGACTGTCAACACTCTAAATATTTCCTCCTTCGCTTCATTTCATAATTATCCAACTGGCAAAAGAGTTAAAAATCACTGGGGTAATGCATTAACGGTTCTAAATACCGTATCAGGAACGCCATATTTTTTTAATTTTCATGTCCGCGATGTTGGTCACACCATGATTATCGGTCCAACCGGGGCTGGTAAAACAGTTTTACTAAATTTTTTGTGCGCCCAAGCTCAAAAATTTCGACCAAAATTATTCTTTTTTGATAAAGATCGAGGAGCTGAAATTTTTGTGCGAGCCGTTGGTGGAACATATATTATACCAAGTCCCGCTAAGGTGTCGGGTTTTAATCCTTTCAAACTTGAGGACACAGTTGAAAATCGTAAATTCCTGATTGAATTTCTTAAAGTTTTGGTTGCCTTTGATAACAAACCTCT
>VGDJ01000107.1 GCA_016869775.1 Alphaproteobacteria bacterium | reverse complement strand
AGAATGAAAATGGCTTATCTGCCAAAAAATGCTTTATTGCTCGATAATCCTGTTTCATCCGCCCCAGGTTTTGTAATAGAAAATGTATTTGTTATGGCTGGAGTTCCAAAAATATTTCGGGCTATGTTTAAAGCATCTATTAACTTTTTAAAAACTGGTGAAAAAATTCATAGCCGGGAATTAAAAATTTCACTTACCGAAAGCATTATTGCCAAAGATTTATCAAATCTTCAATTGCAATTCCCAGATATTTCGATGGGAAGTTATCCTTTTGAAGGCGGAACTTCATTAGTTTTTAGAGGAACAAATTCTACAAAATTATCGCAGGCTTTTGAGCTAATGATATCTTACATTCATGAAATTAATAAAAATGAAAAAATTGAAATTTTGTAATGGTTGAAAATAAAAAAACATCCCACAACTCCGAATATATCGAAGATTTAGAAGAACAAATTGAATACTGCAAACTAGTCAAAGAAAGTGTCGATTCTGGCAAATATTTTAAAGATGCTCTTGATTGGTATCATTTGCGTTACATTACTCCAATATGCGATAGAGCCTACTTAATTCTTACCATCCTTCTTCTATTTTTCATGATATATGTTGTAAAAACTATGTCAGACTCAATATTTCCGCTTGTGGTTCAACAGCCCATTTTTACTTCAGCAAAAAATGCATATGCCGATAAAGATAGATTCTCTCCAAAAATAGTTAAGCTAAAACCTCGACAAGGCGAAGTGGGGTTTGATCCAAGGATTGAAAATTTCGATGATTCAGTAATTAAATATTTATTAATAAATTACGTTCAAGATCGAGAACAATTTGATTTCAGAAAGGCTAAAATTGAAGACGTAAACAAAAAATTTAATCGCGTAAAAAATAATTCAAATTTTCGTGAATATAAAAATTTTCAAATCTTTATGTCGAAAGAAAATCCAAATAGCCCAATTAGATTTTTTGGAAAAAACTCCAAACGTGATATCAAAGTTTCATCTATAAAGTTTTATCGTCGACAACCCAAAAATTTCGCCGAAAAAATAATTTTCTTTATTGCCAACACCATTCCAACTGAAGCCGATGTTTCTTTTGTTGCCACTATAACATCTGTTGATGAAATTGGTAATGTAAAAAAAGTTAATGAAGAATTTTTAGCTAAAATCAAATATGAATATCAGCCAATTTTTAAAAATGATACAAAATCAAACATAACTTTTAATGTTATTCAATATGTTCTATACAGAGTTAAAAGATAACATTAACAATCAGTATTCATTAATAAACAATTTATCAATGATCAAAAAAATTATTATTTCACTTTTCTTTGCAATTTTTATTTCAAACACCGCTCTTTCGGCTCAATTACCAAGATTTTTAGGCACAGAAAAGAAATTCAGAAGCTATGTTTATAATCCTAACGAGCTTTACCGTTACTTTGGTCATTACACTTATCAAGGATTTATCGAATTTGAAGGTGGTGAAGTCATAAATACAATTTCAATGGGCAATCCAACTTTATGGCTAGTTGAAACCCTCGATAATCGTCTGTTTTTAAAACCTGTCGGCGAAGATAATTCCGAAACTAACATGACTGTTTTAACCAATAAAAGAGTCTATCATTTTGAATTGGTTGCCAAGGAAGCCAAAGGATTAGGTGATAAAGATTTAATTTTTGTTGTTAAATTTTCTTATCCTGATGAAAAAGATAAAAATATTGTTGAATTTGCCAAGGCACCGCCATCTGATGAACCAGATCTCAGAGATTTATCGGCGTATAATTTCAATTATCAATATACTGGTGAAAGATTAATCGCCCCAACAAAAGTTTTTGATGATGGTATCTTTACTTATCTTGAATTCGCCTCTAAAAATTCTGAGGCTCCAGCTATTTATTCAGTTGACTCGGATGGTTATGAATCACTCGTTAACTACAGAATTGCCGGAAAATATATTATTGTTGAAAAAGTTTCTGCACAATACACCTTACGAAATGGAAGCGATATTGTTTGCGTATATAACATGCAAACTTATTCCAACGGAACCACAAAAAACTCAACTGTTTTAAAAAATGAAAAAGGTGTCAAAAGGCCAATGCAGAATTTTGGTACTGAACAGCCACTAAATAACTCTGATTTACCTCCCATGAATTCACAAATACCGATATCTAATTCGATGAATTTTTCTAATATACCTATGTCACCAGTTACCATCCCAAAACCCGTTAATTAAAATCCCTAATTCATTCCCCAATTCACTCCCCAATTCACTCTTTTAACATCAATAGATTTTGTCAAAAACTAAACAATTGACTTATAAAATCTCTAGCTATAATTGCCAATTAATTATTAACCTTAATTTATCTTTATGAAAAAAATTTATATCCAAATAATTTTGCTTTTACTAATTTCTTCGTGCACTCACTTGACTAAATCAGAAAGAGAGGATTTGCGAGAGCTAAATTCCTATGGAATTAGAGAAAGTGATGAAGATAAAGTTGCTAAGCCAATCCTAGCTGGGTTGTTAAATATTTTGCCTGGAGTTGGTAATTTTTATTTAGCGGTTGGAAATGGGGGAGATTCTAACCATTATTTATATGGAACTCTGAATTTGCTTACTTGGCCATTATCTCCAATATGGGGCGTGCCTGAGGCAATCGTAGATGCGAATACAATAAATCAAAGAGAGTTAGTTTATTACTACAAATTCGATAAGACTGGAAAAGTAAAACTCGAAAACATTAAAAAGCAAAATGCTAAATAATATTAAAATGTATTTACGGCATCTAAAAACCAGTGGCGAAATCTCGTCACTGGTTTTTTTATTGTCTAAAATTTTAATATTTTTATGAGCAAAATTAACATTATTGGGGCGGGATTGGCTGGATCGGAATGCGCTTGGCAGTTAGCTTCGCGTGGTATTGACGTCGAGTTGTTCGAAATGCGCACCGAGTCGCGTCAAACATTCGCCCACCGCACTCCTCATTTTGCCGAATTAGTGTGCTCTAATTCGCTTCGAAGCGATGAGCTTACCACCGCGATAGGTCTTTTGCATCACGAAATGCGCTTTCTTAATTCGCTTATAATGTCTTCGGCGGATGCCAATAAAGTTCCAGCTGGGTCAGCTTTGGCTGTTGATCGCGAGGGTTTTTCTAAATTCATCGAAACAAAACTTTTGGAGACCAAAAAAGTAAAAATTTCGCGCCAAGAAATTCTTGAACTTCCCGTCGATTCTCGTGAAATTTGGGTTATCGCCACCGGCCCTCTAACCTCTGACGCTCTTAGTAAATCAATTCTAAAACATAGCGATGAAAAACATTTAGCTTTTTTCGATGCCATCGCGCCGATAATTTTTAAAGATTCAATTAATTTTTCTAAAGCATGGTTCCAATCGCGCTATGACAAGGGTTCGGGTGTTGATTACATAAACTGTCCGCTCGACAAAGAGCAATATTATCAATTTGTTGATGATTTGTTGAAGGCCGATAAAACGGAGTTCAAGGAGTGGGAAAAGGACACGCCTTATTTTAATGGCTGTTTGCCGATCGAAGAAATGGCGCGTCGCGGTGCCGAGGTTCTTCACTTTGGCCCGATGAAGCCCGTCGGCTTGACCAATCCGCATTTTGCAAAATCTCCCGAAGGCACGCCTCTTAAAAATAGGAAAGAAAAGCCTTACGCCGTTGTTCAACTGCGCCAAGACAACAAGTCGGGCACGATTTACAACATGGTCGGTTTCCAAACGAAGATGAAATATGCCGAGCAACAACGAATTTTTAGAACCATAACAGGCCTCGAAAACGCTGAATTTGCAAGGCTCGGCGGGATTCATCGCAACACTTTTATTAATTCTCCAAAACTGCTCGACGAGTTTGGAAGATTTAAAAAATTTCCTAATATTTATTTTGCGGGGCAAATTACAGGCGTCGAGGGCTATGTTGAATCTGCGAGTATGGGTTTGATTACCGGAATTTTTATTGCGAATTTTTTGCAAAATCCTGCCAAAAAACTCACTCGTCCAAATAATAAAACTGCGATTGGAAGCCTGCTAAATCATATTGCGCCCGATGCCGAACAGCAAAAAATTACCCAAGAAAATGAATTTCAGCCGATGAATGTTAACTTCGGATTGTTTGAACCTTTGGCAGATAATTTGAAGCGAGAGAATCGCAAAGAAGCCTACAGCGCCAGAGCTTTAGATGAGATAAAATTGTGGATCAGTTCCTAATTATTGGTGATATTTAATGTATAATTAAGTGTTCTAAAATTCTGTCCAATTTAAATTTTAAATTTAGCGAAAAATGACAGTTCATACATTTGGCGAATTGCCAATATATAAATCTTGTTCGTTTGAAGATCTTCAATTAAAGCACTTAGAATTAAGATTTTGGTTTATGCAATTTTTTTGAAAAAACTTTGTCTTTTTTGTCA
>VGDJ01000106.1 GCA_016869775.1 Alphaproteobacteria bacterium | reverse complement strand
ATTTGTCCAGCATGGGGAGCCATTTTATGTCTTAACCCTACAGCCATAAAGCTTCAGACGGCTTTTAACTCAAACGTTAAAAATTCGAACTAATCTCCCTTTCTTCCTTACACACCGCCTTCCAACCATTAAAATCAACGCCTTCCACAATTTTTACCACTTGGCTTTAAGAATTTAACCAAGTGGGTAGTTGGTTAAATTTGCTTCTCCCAGATTGTAAAATAAAAAAATTTTTAGCCTTTTTATAAAAAAATATCTCGTAAAGCGACGGTTTTACTGTGTTAACCAAAGCCAAGTGGTGGTGGAGATTTGGAGATATAGCTTGTTAAGTCTTGATTCATCTATATCTAAACATCTAAAGCACTTCTACTTTTTGTAATAATTTCTTCATCACCAAAATTTTTTAATACCTTCGCAAAATCCTTATATAAATCCTTATTTTTAGGGGCCAAAGCTTATTTTTCAAATTATGCTATGAGTAATTCTTTGTAAAAATATATAAAGTTTATAGGGATTTTTTACTCTCTCTCAACAAAACTTAATATACCCTTGGCGCTGGCAACCGCTGTACTGAAGCATCCTTGCAACAAATATCCGCCCGTTGGCGCTTCCCAGTCCAGCATTTCGCCTGCAACAAAAACTCCGCTTTTGGCTTTTAACATAAAATTTTCATCGACCGATTCGCGAGTCACTCCACCAGCTGTTGAGATAGCGCGGGCGATTTGGGTTGTTGAAGTTAGCGTAATTGGCAAATTTTTTAGATAATTCGCCAACATTTTAGAATCTGCATTTGAAAGTTGATTTTGCGGGATTAATTCATTTAGCAAAACACTTGCCACTTCATTAAATCCGCTTTTGCGCAAATAATTGCTGAGCGATTTTTTGCTACGATCTTGCAGTTTTTGCGCCAACTTGGCAACCGACATTTCTGGTCGCAAATCTAAATATAAAACAGCTTTGCCATCGCGTTTAATTGCCTCGCGCAAGCTAGAGGATAAAGCATAAACTGGACCTCCCTCAATTCCTTGTTTAGTTAAAATTATTTCGCCTTTTTGAGAAAAATCTTGATGCCTAAGTGCAATCGATTTTAGCGGAGTTCCCGCAAATTTATTTATCAAATATTGCGACCAATTAGCGACAAAACCACAATTAGAGGGACGCAACTCAGAAATTTTTACACCACATTTTGAAAGAATGCCAACCCAAGAACCATCTGAGCCAAGGTGTGGCCAAGAAGCTCCACCAAGCGCCAGCAAAGTTGCATCGGCCTTGACTTTAATTGTTTTTTCTTGCGCATCACTAAATATTAAATCTTCGCCGTCAAATCCTTGCCACGAATGACGAAGACAAAAATTAACGCCAAGATTATCAAGCCTTTTAAGCCAAGCACGAAGCAATGGCGACGCCTTCATATTGCGCGGAAAAACTCGACCACTTGTGCCGATAAAAGTTTCTTCGCCTAATTCTTCACACCATTTTCGTAATTTTTGTGGATTAAAATCTCCGATATAGGGCTTAAGCCAATTTGAGCTTTCAAAATAGCGCGCGGTAAATTTATCCAAAGGTTCGCTATGAGTTAAATTTAAACCTCCCCTTCCAGCCAGCAAAAACTTGCGCCCAACCGTCGGCATTGCGTCATAAATCGTAACGCGATGGCCCGCGCTGGCAATAATTTCGGCACCCATCAAACCGCTTGGCCCTCCACCAATAATTGCAATATTTTTAATGTTTTTCATTCAATTTTCTAAAATTAGAGCATCATCAATAACGAAAAATTTGATGCCAAAAAGATTAATCAATTTGTGGCGTGGACTAGAGTTTGGTAACTTTTTTTGCCATTATTAAATTTAGCATTAAGTAATTTATTGACATAATTAATAACAAGAAATTGAATATTTATTCATTAATTCAGCTTTTATTTTTTATTAAAAAACTATTATAATTATTAACTCTAAATAATTATACAAAAGGGAGCGTCAAGCCATATGGTTAGTCTAAATTTGCCACAAGATTCATATACCAAAGAAGACACTATATTTGTTCAAATTGCTTCCTATCGCGATCCTGAATTACAACATACTTTGCAAGATTTGTTCAAAAAAGCCAAAAGACCTGAAAATATTTTTGTTGGAATATGTCATCAATATGATATGAAAGGAGATGAAGATAATCATTTATTTACAGTACCATTTCCGAGAAAAAATCAAATTAGAATTGATGCAATAGATTATAGACAAAGCAATGGTTGTTGCTTTGCAAGAAATAGATCGCAAAAATTATGGAAAAATGAAAAATGGACTTTAATGATAGATAGTCACTCTCGATTTAAAGAAAATTGGGATGAAATTCTAGTGTGCGATATTAAAAAAATTAATAAAGGATCAAAAGTTTTATTTACTGGCTATCCCCATCACTACAATCCTGAAGATAATATTACAAACTTTCCAGAATTAGTTTACTTATTGGGAATTAAACTTAATTCATCGACATTATATAACTCAAATACTGTTAATTTTGTTAAAATAAAACATCCAGTTAGTACCTCTTATCCATATCAAGGCTTCGTTTTTTTTGATAGTTTTTTTATGAATGAATCTCTATTTATTGAAGATGCCAAATTCTTTGATGAACTTCCTTTTTTGTTGAAAATTTTTACACATGGAGGGATTACTCTTTTATATGATAAAAATGTGGTTAATCATTTTTGGATTAATAATGAAGATAGAAGTATAAATGTATCAAGATCCAAAACAATACTCTGTGATAATAATACAAAAAAAATTATTGATCATCTATTCATGGTTAAAAAAAGTAATTGCAACAATATTAAAGAAATAGTTAAAAAATTTAACCTTGGCAAAACAAGAACACTTAGAGATTATGAAAGATTTTCTGGTTTAGATTTTAGAAAAATGAAATATAGAGAACATTCAAAACAAGGAATTTTTCAAGAATGGCAAGAGGTCTCTAATATACAAACTATCAAAAAAATATTTCAAAAAATATAAAAATTATATTTTAAAAACATTTGATAGCATTTTACGCGGACAAATAAATTTATTTTATGACAACAAAAATATATATTAATAACATAAAAAAAACTCTTCCTGAAATTAACTCAATAGTTGAAATTCAGTGTGGAGATGGCTATGAAATTGAAAATTGCCGTGCTTTACAAGATAAAAATCTTCAATATATTGGCGTTGATGTAAGAGATGAAATTATTTTAGAAAATCGTCAATATTTTCGTTACAATAAAAACAAAATATTTATTACCTTAGATGCCAGCAATGAACCAATTCCAAAAGCTGATTTAATTTTGTGTGTTGGTATGGCCGAGTATTTACCAATTGCCAATATATGGTCGCTCCTTGAAAATATTAGAGAAAGTCAAGCTAAGTATTTTGCATTTGATTTTTATCATAATCAATTTGACGAAAAAACTATAAATCAAAACTTGGTTTTACCCCAAGAAATAAACAATCAAAGCCATAACTTTAAACCTGAAAGAAGGCCCATTAATTTAACTTCAGCGCCCTTCTGTTTCCCAAAACCAAGATTTTTATTAACACAAGAATTAAATCACTCTATTGCAATATATAAAATTGATGAAGTTGCTTTTTTTATGGATTGGCACAATGACGATCTGTCAGAACTTAGAATGAATTTATTTAAAAAATTAGAGGAATCATACTCATTTTTAAAAGAAAGTTTTGATCAAGAAACTGATGGAGAAAAAAAATTAAGAGAGATGTTTTATGCTTTTTTAACAATAAATTCTGCCGAACATAATCAAAAATATTATTATGATGAGCCTTATAAAACTATTATTAACAGAATTAATGGTTTAGAAACTAGAAATAATATTTTTCGATTAGTTTACAGATCTGAAATTCAAAATTTAATCAATAATGGCTATAATTTTATTAATGAAGATAACTTTATTAATGCCCAAATTATAACCAAAGATTATATTAAGTGGAAATTAGGGCTAGATTTCCATCAAATTTAGGCCGACAAATAAATCAAATCGCCAAAAGGATCTGCAGAGTGCGTGATAAAAATTTATAAGATTGGACTTATTGGCGTTTTAACCTACCCCAAAAAATCAAGGCAACAATACTCGCAAAAGAACCAAATAAAATATAATAAAATATCGAAAACAAACCGTAATTTTTAATTAAGAAATTCAAAATCATCGGAGCCGTTCCGCCAAAAATTGCCGCCGTAAAACTATAACTCATTCCAACTCCAGAGGAGCGAACTTGAATTGGGAAGTTATTGACAATCATTTTCGGCATCGCTCCCTGAAATGTTGCTAGCAGTGCTCCAGCGCCAATAAATGCCAACCATAAATTCAGATTACCGCCCCTAATTAGGGCCATTAAGAACAATGGAGTGAAAAAGGCGATTAATAAAGCCGAAATCATTAAAAATATTTTT
>VGDJ01000105.1 GCA_016869775.1 Alphaproteobacteria bacterium | reverse complement strand
GTTGATTATGCAGGAACACCTGTTGATGTTAAAAGAATAAAAGAAATTTCTGACAAATATAACATTCCGGTTATAGAAGATGCTGCACATGCACTGGGTGCAACTTATAATGGCAAAAAAACAGGAAATCATTTTCCATTTACTGTTTTTTCTTTTCAAGCTATTAAACATTTGACTACAATAGATGGGGGAGTTTTACAAATCCAAAATAAAAATCTATATGAAAAAGGAAAACTAATTAGATGGTTTGGGTTAGACAAAAATGTATCAAGACTAGAAAATAATATTCAATTTCAAGGATACAAATATCATATGAATAATGTAAATGCAGCTATTGGGTTAGTTCAATTAGAAACAATCCATGAGCTTTTAGCTAAATATTATACAATAGGTAAATATCTAGATTTACATCTTGCTGGGGTTTCTGGTCTTGAAACAGTGATCCATTATCCTAACTCAGAGTCTTCCTACTGGTTATATACACTCAAGGTTGAAAGAAGAGATAAATTTGTTAAAATGATGAATGAAAATGGATTTATGGCATCAGAAATTCACAAGAGAAATGACTCCCATACATACTTAAATGATTTCCCATCTAATATGCCAAATCTTGATAAATTTTATTCAAAATTAGTACACATTCCATGCGGGTGGTGGGTTACTATAGAAGATTGTGATAAGATGGTAGAATTAATAAAAAAGGGTTGGTAATGATTCCTATTTATAAGCCTTTTATGCCAGATAATTTGAATCCCGAATTGAATGAAATTTTATATTCTGGACAATTAAGTTTTGGAAAATATGGTAAAGATTTTGAATCTAAAATTAAAAAATTCATCGGTTCAGAGTATATTTTAACTACAAATACATACAATACTGCTGTAAATATTGTTTTATCAACTTTATATATTCAATTTGGAGATGAAGTTATTGCAAGCCCAGTTAGCTGCTTGGCCTCATGTCAACCTTTCGCAACTAAAGGGTTAAAAGTAATTTGGGCAGATGTTAATCCCAAAACAGGAACTTTATGTCCATTAGATGTTGAGTCAAAAATTACAAAAAAAACAAAAGCAATTTTTCACAATCATTTCTGTGGGTATCTAGGAGATATTGATGCTATTGATGATATTGGAAAGAAAAATAGTATCCCTGTAATAGATGACGGAATCGAGGCCTTTGGTTCTGAATTTAAAGGAGAGAAACTAGGAAATGTTGATACAGATTTTACTATATTCTCATTTCAAACTGTTAGATTGCCCAATACAATTGAAGGAGGAGCTATTGTTTTTAAGAATAAAAAGATGTTTGAAAAGGCAGTTCTAATAAGAAACTATGGTATTGATAGAACTAAGTTTAGAAAAGATAATGGTGAAATAAATCCTGAATGTGACATAAAATTAGAGGGTTATGGAGGATTGATGAGTGAGCTAAACTCTCTTATTGGACTTAAGCAAATGTTACACATTGAAAATTTGTTAAAAAAGCAACAACAAAATGCATATAAATGGCAGAATGAATTGAAAAATAATATTGAAATTAAATCATTGAGTGTTAATAAATTTGTAAAACCTAATTATTGGGTTTATGGTACCCTGTCGGAAGATAAAATCAAAACTATTGATTATTTCAAGTCAAAAGGCTTCTATGCAACAGGCGTACATATTAATCTTAATATTTATTCAATTTTTGGCAATAATACAAAGTTAACCGGGGTCGATCAATTCATTAATAAATTTGTTGCTATTCCATGTGGTTGGTGGTTATAACAAAAAATATGAAAATAATATGAAAATAATTTTTTTGGCTTACAGAAATTGGTCTTTAGATGTTTATCCTTTTATAAAAAAGCATCCTAAAGTGCATATGAGTGTATTGTGTAAATCAAATGAAGAACTATCTAAACTAGATTTAGAAGAATATGATTTGATTATAACTTGTGGTTGGAGTGATGAGCTAGGAGAAAATATCACTTCAAAAATTAAAGCTATTGGCGTACACTGTGCCGAATTAGATAGATATTCTTATGGTTCTCCACTTCAGCTTCAAATAATTGATGGGATAACTAGAACAAAACACAGAATATTTAGTTTCACTTACGATGAATCATCTAAAAGGGCACACACACATAATAGATTATATTCTCACGAAGTGGATTTAGATCTTTCTGGAAATATGACTGATATTTTGAACCAAATGACAGCCACGAGTATTGTGTTGTTTAATAGATATTTGGATGATGTGCCAAATATCAAATGGAAAGAATGGCCCGAGGAATCTATTGTTAGAACCAAAAGAAATCCGTTAGACAGCTGCTTAACAAAAGAAAAATTTCATAAAATGAATACTGAAGAATTATATAATTTTTTTAGGTGCTTGGAAGATCCATATCCAAACGGATATATTGAAGATAATAAAGGTATATTATATATAAAACACGTAGAATTTAAAAAAAAGTATGAGTAAAATTAATATAGTTTTTTGTGGTTATAGAGATTGGGCAAAATCTATTTTAACGTAATTGAAAAACATAAAAAAGTTAATGTAAAAAAAATCATTACCACATTAGAAGAATATAAATCATACGAAAACAATCCATTAAGTGATGTAGATTTAATTTTATTTATTGGATGGAGTTGGATTATTCCAGAGTCATTTACAGAAAGTAATATTTGTTTAGGAATACATCCCTCAGATTTACCATATTATAGAGGTGGTTCGCCATTGCAAAATCAGATTATAGATGGCATGATCGAAAGTAAAATATCTTTAATTACGCTTTCAAATAAACTTGATGCAGGAGATATTTGGTTAAAAAAAGATTTTTCTCTAGTTGGTGATTCTATGGAAAAAGTTTTTGAGAATTTAATTCAAAGTTCAATAAAATTGTTAAATGATTTTTTCAATATTTATCCAAACATAAAACCAGAAACTCAAGATATAACTAAAGGATCATATTTTAGAGGGAGAAGACCAGAAGAAAGCAAGATTAGTTTAAATGATTTTAAAAGTATGTCTTTATTTGAAATATACAATTTTATAAGATGCTTGACTGATCCATATCCCAACGCATATATAGAAGACGAAGATGGGAATAAATTAGTATTTAAAAATATCACCTATGTTTCTTCTAAAAATAATTAGTTAAAAGGTTATAAATTGAATTACATATTATACAATTTTCTTTTCATAGTATCGCTAACAATACTTTGGGCCTTAACTATTTATGGAAGAGTTGTTGTTAATAAGTTTTATAAAAATAATATTTTAACAAATCTTGTGTTTTTTTTTGTTTTTGTAAAATTACTACTACACTATACACTTCCAACTTTATTAAGAATTATGAGTGGGTATAAATTTGAAATGGAAGATGATGTAAAATTATATGATTTATTAACTATTTATGGGATTGAAATTATTTCTTGGTTATTTTGGATTATCGGCTTTCTTATAATTGGGTTTTTTTATAAAGAGAAAGGTCAAAGGGTAAACAAATTTGATTTACTAAAAATGAATGTTTCAGAATCAAAATTTCTCTTCATTATAATATCAATAGGGTTCATTATTAACATGTATTATTTGGTTTCGTTAAGACCAATGAATGTATTATTTTCGATTTTTTCTCAATTATTTTTTTTTGTAGGGATAAGTATAGGACCACTTTTAATTTTTGCTTCAAAATATCTAAATAACAAGTTTTATACTTTTTTAGGTGTTATAGTACTTGCAGCATCATTATTAGGGATAGCTACTCGAGGTGCATTTGTTTATACTATTTTTTATTTTATTTTTATTTTTATTTATCTTTTTTACTCTAAAAAAACTATAAAATATTTATCTATTAGCATATTCTTTTTAATTGTTCTTAAGTTTACATTTCCTGATCTATTAGGCGGAAGGGTTACAATAAATGAAAATGGTATTAGCTTAGTACCTCAAGATTTTTCTGAAAAACAAGGAAGCCGTTCGTTACTCGATGAAATTGAATGGAGATTGGGAGCGCCAACAAGGGCGGGTACTGCATTTTTGTATCTATATGATCAACGACCAGCTGGCATGAATCCAATTAGGAATTCATTATTAGGATTTATGCCACGCTCTTTGAATCAAAATAAGCCATATCCTAGTGCTATAGACGCTAATGATCAATTTTCACTAGGAATGTATTTGATAATGGGGAAATTGTATGGCACTGAAACATTGATGGTGGAATTTCCAACTGGCGCACATTTTTTTTGGGAATTTGGTTTTTTGGGTGTTGTTTTATTAAGTATAATTTCAGGTGCGTATATTGGGATTTGTTCTAAATTTTTATCTTCTAAAGGTTTAATATCAATTCCCTTATTATTTGCAACATTCAAACCATTTGGTTATGTAGATCCTAAGATATGGGTTTCTGATATTGCTATGCAAATATATCAATTAGTGTTGCCTGCGATTTTTTTATTTGGGCTC
>VGDJ01000104.1 GCA_016869775.1 Alphaproteobacteria bacterium | reverse complement strand
TACGCACAGCTCAGTTGCCATTCGCGATGCTTTAGAAATTTTCCAAGGTCCAAAAATTGAACTTCATATTTCTAATATTTTTAAACGTGAAGAATTTCGACATAATTCATTTTTTAGTGCCGTTGTTGATGGCGTTATTTCCGGTCTCGGCTCTAACGGTTATACTGTTGCGCTTCTTGCTATAAACAATTTTATCAGATAATTACTTCTATGAATCCTCTTAAAATTACCCAAATAACCAAAAAATTTTCATCAAAAGTTTTAGACGAAATTTCTTTTGATGTTAAAAATAACGAAATCTTTGGATTCATTGGTTTGAATGGTCAAGGCAAAACTACCCTCATTAAAATAATGCTTGATTTACTTGACCAAGATAATGGAGAAGTTGAGATATTTGGAGTATCTAGAGTTTTGCCTGAAGCGCGCAAAAATCTATGTTATTTGCCAGAAAAATTTCAGCCCTCTCTTCATCAAACGGGTCGTGATTTTTTGAATTTTGTTTTAGGTTTTTATGGTATTAAATATAACGAAATCGAAGCATACGAAATTTGTAAAAATCTTGAACTTAATTATGAATTCTTAGAACAAAAAATTAGTAAATTTTCAAAGGGCATGACTCAAAAGCTTGGCTTGATGGCGGTTTTTTTATCAAACGCTGATTTAATAATTTTAGACGAACCAATGTCAGGCCTTGATCCGCAGGCTAGAATTGCATTAAAGAAAGAATTGTTAACCTATAAAAACAAAGGAAAAACCATTTTTTTTAGCTCTCATATTTTATCAGATATGGATGAAATTTGTGATAATATTGCTGTACTTCACAATACTAAAATTCGCTATCATGGAACTCCGCAAGGCTTGAAACAAAAGCATTCTAAGAGTAACCTAGATCAAGCCTTCTTGGACGAAATTGCTCAATATTAGTTAATTTATTTTTCTGTGAAAAAAACTAAATTAGCTCTTGATTTAATTAAAAAAAATAAAATCATAATTAATTTAGAACTTTTTAAGAATAATTAAAAATTTAAGTCTCCCTAAAATTTAAAAATTCCTTTTAATGACGGCGCAAATTATTAACGGTAAAGAAATTTCAATGTCTTTACGCAAGGATATTGCATCTCGTGTCGACGAAATCAAAAAAAAATTTCATTTAACTCCAACTCTTGCCGTTATTCTGGTTGGCAATGATCCAGCAAGTGAAGTTTATGTCAGCAACAAAGAAAAATCAGCTCATGCTGTAGGCATGAATTCTATCCAATTTAAAATGTCGGGTGATATTTCTGAGGCCGAATTAATTGCCAAAATTGAAGAGTTAAACAATGACAAAAAAGTTCATGGCATATTAGTTCAACTTCCTCTTCCAAAGCACATTGATGCCAAAAAAGTAATTCACAAAATTGATTACAAAAAAGATGTTGACGGTTTTCATGTTATTAATGTTGGTAAGTTATCGATTGGCGAAGTTGAGGGTATTGAAAAAGCCATGATTCCATGCACACCTTTGGGTTGCATTCATCTTCTAAAAAGCGTTAAGGGTAACGATTTGTCTGGCCTAAAAACTCTTGTTATTGGTACTTCAAATATTGTTGGAAGACCATTAACACGCCTTTTGTTGCTTGAAGGATGCACTGTGACCGTCGCCAATCGAAGCACTAAAGATCTTAAATCAGAATGTTTGCAATCCGATGTAATTTTTTCAGCTACTGGCGTTCCAAATCTTATCAGAGGTGATATGGTCAAAAAAGATTCGGTTATAATTGATGTTGGTATCAACAGAATTCTCGATCATGACAAAAAGTATAAAATTGTTGGAGATGTTAATTTTGATGAGGTTAAAAATATTGCATCAGCGATAACACCAGTCCCTGGTGGAGTTGGTCCCATGACTATTGCTTACTTGCTTCAAAACACTTTGGATTGTTATTTAAAATTATTATCAAAAAATTAATTAAGGAGAACCAATGTCTAGCGACATCAAAAACATTATTAATCACGCTCAATTTGAAATTAGAAATGAAAAACTCTCATTAATTTTTAAGAAAAATAAAAAAATTTTATCACTTATTTTGGGTTTCTCCATAGCTTGTTCAATTGGCTATACCGCATTCAAAATTGACCAAAAATCTAAACAACAAAAATATTCTGAAATGCTTCATCAATCCATGATTGATCAGCAACTCGGCGATATTGAAAAAACCAAACAAACTCTAAAAATCATTCATGAGTCAACTACTGCGCCAAGCGGTGTAAAATCACTTGCTTCAATTCGTTATGCTGGAATTTTGCTTGATGAGGGCAACAAAGAAGAGGCTATTAAGGTTTACAAAGATGTTAACGATTGTCGTTTCTGTGATAATTATATCAAAGAATTATCTGGTTTGCTGATGGTCAGAACCATTATGACTGATGATAATTTGGTTGGTGATGAAAAACTTGGTGATAAAATACTCAAGATTGAAAATAATTCTAAAATTTTGCGTTACTACATCGCTGAACAAAGGGGTTATCTTGAAATGAACAAAAACAATTTGGCAAAAGCATATCAAATTTTTGAAATGATCTCCAAAAATCCTGATGTTAAAGAAAATCTTAAAAATCGAGCTTCCGATGCCATGAAAATAGTAATACAAAAGGGTTATGAGCCAAAAACAACATAAGAATTAATCATGAAAAATATAACACCAAAAAATATTTTTTTTAAATCCAAAAAGAACAACAAACCTCAATTAAAAATTCACAATAATAGCAAAAATATTAAATTTATAAATTGCCAAAAATGGTCAATAACTACTAAAAATAATATTTTTAATTATTTATCGTTTTTGCTTATAATTTTTTTATTTTCTTGTTCTAGTGACAAAAAATACGATAAATCAAAAGCGATTGCCGTGCTGAATCAAGATAATCGCCTAATTGTTGATAATAATCTCGATAAAATTCCTATCAATCTTCCTACTCCTCGCAATAATGTCTCTTGGATAGGCTCTTCAAGCTTAGTTAATCAAAATATCGAAAATATTGCCAAAAATTATAGCTCAAAAGAAATCGGTTGGTTTTTTAAAAAGAACGATATTCACATCAAGCGCACTTGGTATAAAAATATGTTTTATATCGAGGATTTTGCTAAAAGTTTTGTATATTCTCCCGTAATTATTAATGACAAAATTTTTGTATTAGATAGCTCGGGCGATCTAACCTCATTTTTATTAACCACCAAAAAAACCATTTGGCACAAAAGGGTTTTTAATAAATTATGGCTTAAAAATTATAAAGTTGCTCATCTGGGAGCGTGCAATAATAAACTTTTTGCTGTCGCCGGTGTCAATCAAATTAAAGCGATAAATCAAGATAATGGAAAAATTTTATGGGAAAAAGATTTATCGGTAATCTTTAATTCAACCCCGATTTGCGATGGCGAATCAGTTTTTATTACTTCAAGTGATAACAAAACTTTCGCATTAAGCGCAACTGATGGAGAAATAAAATGGATCCACTACGGGATCCCCAAATCGCTTGCAATTTTTGGCAATGCACAAGTAGTCATTTCACAAGATTTGGCAATTGCCTCATATTCTTCGGGCGAAATTTATGCTATCAACAAAAAATCTGGAGAAGAGTTGTGGTCTAGCGAACTTAATTCAAATCAAAATTTTAATTCGAATTTCTTTTTAAGTGACGTTGATGCCACGCCGTTAGTCAAAGATGGAGTGGTTTATGCCATTGGAAATGGGGGTTTGATGAGGGCAATAGTGGCCAAAAATGGTGATGAAAAATGGAATTTACCGATTGCTTCGGTGGTTGATTTTTGGTTGGCGGGGGATTTTTTATATGTCATTAACAATGATAACCAATTATTTGCGGTTTACAAAAAAACAGGAACTATTAAGTGGCAAGTTCAGCTTGAAAAATATCGCAATCCTAAAAAAATTTCTTCGCGACATAATTACATTGGGGTTGTAATGGCAGGCAATAAATTATTGGTCGCTAGACAAGATGGCGAAATGCTGATTATATCGCCATTCGATGGCAAAATCGAAAAAAACTATTCCTTAAATAAAAGAATCCTTCACGCGCCAATTGTTATTGGCAACAAAATATATTTTTATGGCATGAGCCGTTTTAAAACCAAACTAATTGAGCTAGAATAATGTCAAAATTACCCGAAAAATATGATGCCAAGACCTCTGAAAACAAGTGGCGCAAAATTTGGACTGACAAAAAAATCTACCAATTTAGCAATGACTTACCGCGCGAACAAACCTTTGTCATTGATACTCCGCCACCAACAGTTTCAGGGCTTCTGCATATGGGGCATATTTTTTCTTATACCCAAGCCGACATAGTTGCGCGCTATAATCGTATGCAAGGCAAGGATGTTTTTTATCCGATGGGCTTTGATGATAACGGCCTGCCAACCGAAAGATTGGTTGAGAAAATCATCGATAAAAAAGCCATGGCTTATGAAGCACAAGAACGC